>NZ_JARHUH010000011.1:0-133297 GCF_029222945.1 Paenirhodobacter sp. CAU 1674
GATCTACGCAGGCTTCGGCAGCGCCGAACTGTTCTGGATCGCCCTGTGCTACCTCTGCGTCCTGATCGCCGTCATCCTCGGATGGAAACACGAAAAACACGCTTATGACACGGCCAAAAACGGCCACCACTAAGCAAGATACCCACGGGCGGTAGGCCCGCCCGTGGGACCACACAAACGACTGATGACAGGACAAGGAAGCGAAACATGACCGCATCGTGGAGATTTTCGACGCTGGCCGACCGGCACCGCGCGCTCGGCTCCGGCCTCGAAGACTGGAGCGGGATGGGCACCGCATGGTCCTATGACGGCGACCCGCTGGCCGAATATATGGCGATCCGCACCAAAGCGGGGATCATGGATGTCTCGGGGCTGAAGAAGGTGCATATCACCGGCCCCGCCGCCAGCCATGTGATCGACCGCGCCACCACCCGCAATGTCGAAAAGCTGATGCCGGGGCGCGCGGTCTATGCCTGCATGTTGAATGACGCAGGCAAGTTCGTCGATGACTGCGTGATCTACCGCACCGGGCCCAATGCCTTCATGGTGGTGCATGGCGCGGGCGCGGGGCACGAGCAACTGACCATGGCCGCGACCGGCCGCGATGTGTCGATCCGGTTCGACGACAACCTGCACGATCTGTCGCTGCAGGGCCCGCTGGCGGTGGATTTCCTGGAGAAATACGTCCCCGGCATCCGCAACCTGACCTATTTCAGCCATATGCCGACGTCGCTGTTCGGCGTGCCCGCGATGATCTCGCGCACCGGCTATACCGGCGAGCGGGGGTATGAGCTGTTCGTGCGCGGTCAGGATGCGCCGATGGTGTGGGACCGGATCGTGGCGGAAGGTGCCGAAATGGGGATCATCCCCTGCCGGTTCACCACGCTCGATCTGCTGCGCACCGAAAGCTATCTGCTGTTCTTCCCCTATGACAATTCCGAGGCCTATCCGTTCGAAAACGAGCCCTGCGGCGATACGCTGTGGGAGCTGGGGCTCGATTTCACCGTCAGCCCGGGCAAGACCGGGTTCCGGGGCGCGGAAGAGCATTACCGCCTGAAGGGTCGCGAACGGTTCAAGATCTGGGGGCTGAAGATCGACGGCACGGTGCCGCCCGAAAACGGCGCGCCGGTGCTGCGCGACGGCCAGCAGATCGGTGTCGTGACGCAGGCGATGTATTCGCCGCTGAACGACTGGACCGTCGCCATCGCCCGCCTGCCGGTCGATTGTGCGAACGAAGGCACCCGGCTGGTCGTCGACAGCAAGGATGCGGGCCGGATCGGTGCCGTCACTGCGCCGATGCCCTTCTTCGACCCCGACAAGAAGCGCCGCACCGCCAAGGGCTGATGCGTCAGGGCAGGGGCGGCATCAGATCGCCCCGCCCGCAACCAACAGGGACCATGCCATGCCTCGAACTCAATTTTCCCCCTCGATCACGACCCGCCCGGTCTATCCCGGGCTGACCTCGCAGGGGGCCACGCCTGCGATCCTGCTGGCGGACGGCGCGGGTGCCGAGGCGATCCTGGATCTGGCGGCGCAGGACCGCTCGGTCATGGATCGCGCGCATCTGATGTTCATTCCCGCGGGCACCGATTTCGGCCCCCGGCTGGCGGCGCTGAACCCGCGGATGTATCGCGAGGCCCCCAGCTTCGCAGCCTGTCTGGAACGCTTCCGCAAGGCGCTGGCGGATGCGCATATGGGCACGCAGCTGTATCTGGCGGGGACCGAGGGGCTGATCGGGCAGGCCACGGCCGAGGCGCTGGCGGCGGGGCTGCCCGCCGATGCGATCCAATCCGAACACCGCGGCCATATCGCGCGGCGGATGCAATGCGTGCATTGCAAGGGGATGACCGAAAACGTCACCACCGACCCGTTCGTCTGTTCGCACTGTGGCCTGACGCTGTTCGTGCGCGACCATTTCTCGCGCCGTCTGGGGGCGTTTCAGGGCGTCTGCGTCGATGCCGAAACCCCCGGCCTCATCCCCCCCGTGCAGGAGATCAAACCATGAGCGCCCAGATGTTGCGCGTCACCGCGCGCGAAGCCTTGTCGCCGCTGGTCACCCGGTTCCGGTTCGAGCACCCAGAAGGCGCCGATCTGCCGCTGTTTTCCGGCGGCGCGCATGTCGTCGTGGAAATGCCGGACGGGGACATCCTGCGGCGCAATGCCTATTCGCTGATTTCCGATCCGCTGGATGGGTCGGGCTATGAAATCGCCGTGCGGCGCGAGGATGGCGGCCGCGGCGGTTCGGTCTTTTTGCACCGTCAGGTCGCGGTGGGGGACATGCTGCGGATTTCCGCACCGCTGAACCTGTTCGCGCTGGACCTGCGCGCGAAGAAACATGTGATGATCGCGGGCGGCATCGGCATCACGCCCTTCGTGGCGCAGCTGAAACAGCTGGCCCGCCTGCAAATGCCGTTCGAGCTGCACTATGCCGCGCGCTCACGCAGCGAAGCCGCGGGGCTGGCGCTGCTGCCCGATCTGCCGCAGATCCATGTGCATATCTCGGACGAGGGCAACCGGATGGATCTGGGCGCGGTGCTGGGCGGGCAACCGCTGGGCACGCATGTCTATACCTGCGGCCCCGAGGGCCTGATCGACGCGGTGGCGGAAACGGCTGCGCGGCTGGGCTGGCCCCGGGGCGCGCTGCATTCCGAGGTGTTCATGGCACCGCCCCCCGGCACGCCCTTTACCGTGACCCTTGCACGCTCGGGCCGGACGGTGACGGTGGGCGCGCATCAAAGCCTGCTCGAAGCGCTGGAGGCCGCGCAGGTGCCGGTCGACTGGTCATGCCGGGGTGGTGCCTGCGGGCGCTGTGAAACCGGGGTCAGCGCCTGCCACGGGCAGATCGAGCATCACGATCACTGGCTGTCGGATGACGAAAAATCCAGCCAGACCAAGATCATGCCCTGCGTGTCGCGGTTCCGGGGCGACACCCTCATTCTCGACCTCTAGGAGGCACTGATGACGCTGCAATTCCACGACGAAACCTTCCGCGACGACTATACCTTCCACAATTCGCCCGAAGGCATCCGCCGCTTCCCGTTCCCGTTCGACCAGGACAGCTACATGTATTCGGTCAACCTGGAGCCGCACGCCGGCGGGCGCGCGGGCAGCCCGTTCGAGAAACGCTTCGATGTCGACGAACATTATGTGGCCGAGATGCGCGATCGCGAAATCACCCTGCGTGACGATCCGCTGCGCTGCCAGTCGCTGCCGCATATGGAACTGGCAGGCTGGGATTTCCTGGAGCTGGTGATGGTGTCGAAATCCGAGGATTACCCGGATCTGTTCGAACTGCACCGCGACGGCGACCGCTGGCACTGGATCAACCGCCCGCTGGGGATCGAGCAGCGCTTCACTTTTCTGGATGCGACCACGCTGCCCTGCGGGCCGCTGGAATATATCACCCGCCAGACCCAGGGCGACCACGCGCTGCTGGATCAGCGTGAGGGCAATCTGTGGATGGATGCGGGCATGATTACCAGCCAGGCCGACTGGTCGCTGGATTTCGACATCGGGATGAACTTCTTCGAATGGCACGCCCCGGTGCCCAAGGCCAATGAGATGGGGGTGTTCCAGCGCGCGCTGAAATTCCTGCTGAACCTGCAACAAGGGGCGCCGACGCGGCGGCTGAACTGGACGATGACGGTCAATCCGCGGCTCGATACCAGCCCGGAAAACTACCATAAATGGGGCCCGGAAAAGCGCACGATCACGCCCGCGACGGTGGGATCGAAGCAATACCTGCGGGTCGAGTTGCAGACGCTGTGGCGGTTGCCGCGCTCGAACGCGATCGCCTTTCCGATCCGCTGCTACCTGTGTTCGCTGGAGGATATCGTGACGGTGCCGAAATGGGGCCGCCGTCTGCACCGGGTGCTGCGCGACCTGCCCGACGAGCTGGCCGAATACAAGGGCTTTGCGGTCAACCGGCCGGTGATCGTCGATTATCTGGAACACTTCGACGATGGCGCCGAAACCTCGCCCGGGATCTTCCCGGACTGAGCAAGCCTGCGATATCCGACACCTTTGCACTGCACAATTGCGCGAATATGTGCTAAGAACAGCGCAGGTCACGATCCATTCCGAATCCTGCACCGGGGCTTGCCGGTGCAGCGCGTGGTGTTCTGCTGCGCGTGCAAGATCAACGAACGGGAGGGTGATCATGACGAGTTTCGTTTCCAGGCAGTTGTGGCGGACGCGGGGGCTCCGGATCGGGGTTTGCGTTGCGGCCTTGGCGGTGTTCGCGGTCGATGGCACCCTTGCGCAAACCGGGGCGGCGCCGACGCATGCACAGGGCATGGCCCTGATCTATGGCGCCGAGGGCGTCACCCCGGATGTCGATGCCGGAATGGCGATCCTGCGGGATCTGGCCGCTGCGGGCGATGTCGTGGCGCAGCGCGATCTGGGCGAGATGCTGATCGGTGGCTGGGCGGGGCCAAGCGATCCCGCGACCGGGCGCGCGCTGCTGGAGACCGCCGCCGCGGCCGGGGATGTCAAGGCGCAGCTCTCGCTGGGGACGTTTCTGCTGTATGGCTCCGGCCTGCCGAAGGACATGGAACGCGCGCGCGAGCTGTTCGAACAGGCGGCCGACCGGGGCGATCCGACCGGGTTGCGGCTCTATGGCGAAGCGCTGATGTGGAGTCAGAAAGACCCCAAGGCCGCACAGGCCTATCTGGTTCGCGCCGGAGAGATGGGGCAGGGTGCAGCCTGGGCCATTCTGGCCGAGGGCGCGATGTATGGCTACCTGGGCGGCGGCAAGACCTCGCGGATGAAATTCGACGATTTTGCCCGCCGGGCGCGCGCCATGGGTAATGAGCGGATCGAGGTGCTGGATGCCATGCGGCAGATGTGGGGCATCTCGATGCGCGCCGACGGTCCGGCCACGCTGGCGAAACTGGGGGCGGCTGCGGATGCGGGCAACGCCGAGGCCGCGCGGTATCTGATCGGGTTGGTGCGGGATGGCAACGGCCTGAACATCCGCAAAGAGCCCGCCCGTGCCGCGACCCTGGTCGAGCGTCACGCCGCGCTGCTGAGCCCGGTCGAGCAATGGCGCTATGGCTTCACCATCGCTACGGCCAAGACCAAGCAGCTGCGCGCCTATGCCGGATTGCAAGAGCAATTGGCGGCTGCGCCCGAGCCGGTGGACGCGGATTTCGGCAAGGATCTGTTCAAGGCCAACCCGAATTTCGCGATCTACCTGCTGCAAGCGCGGATGAAACAGGCCGGGCAATATACGGGCAAGCTTGACGGGCTGGCGGGGGAAAAGACACTGCGCGGCCTGTCGCGGATGTGTCGTGCGACACTGGACCGGAACGATTGCGGTCATGGGGTGTTGCGCGGTGAACTGATCGGCGCGCTGATCGCCGCGCAGTAGCCAGGGGCGCCGTGGGGCATTTTGGACCGATTCGGACCCTGTGGGCGGTGGGGGGTGTTGGCTTGATGCCGAAATGACCGGGAACTAAATGATTTCCGGTCATTTTTTGCCAAACAGCAGACGGCAGCGGGGCAGGCGCGGCTGTGGATGAACGCGGTAAATAGAATGTAAAAACAGTCCCTTGGCTCGAAAAAGGGCTGTTTGCAAGGACGATATGATCGCCACCCGCCGTTTCGCGGCTGACGATGCGTGGCCGGTCGCGACACTATCCAAAAGGTTAAGTGGCGTTTCTGTAATAAAAATATTATAGTGAGGTCTTGGGGATCGAATATCCTCGCTGCGAAGATCGGAGGTGCTGGGGGGCACATCTGAGATAACGAAATCAAAAACTGTTTGGGATCTGATGAGACGCTATCTTCATCCGTGAGGGATGGAGGGTTATGGGATGTTTGTGTTTTGAAGCAAGCGCCCTCGTCTCAATTTGGGGGGCTAAAATGGGGAAGGATTATGTTTACACGCCCGATTTCGGGGGTGTTCCTAGGGCTTTGCGTTCGACAAGTAAGGAGCGGGGCAAAGAGCGGACGGTTCTGATTGCCGGGGGGGCCGGCTTTATCGGATCCAACCTGAGCCGACGCCTGATCGCCCGGGGCGACCGGGTCATCTGTCTGGATAATCTGGAAACCGGGCGCAGCGAGAATATCGCAGCCCTGTTGCCGCATCCGCGGTTTGCTTTCGTGCTGCACGATGTGGTCACGCCGTTCCGGGTGAACGGTCCGATCGACCAGATCTACAATCTGGCCTGTCCGGCCTCGCCGCCGAAATACCAGCGCGATCCGCTGCACACTTTCAAGACCAGCATCTTCGGCGGGCTGAACCTGCTGGCGCTGGCTCGCGAAAAGGGCGCGCGAATCCTGCAAAGCTCGACCTCCGAGGTCTATGGCGACCCCGATTGCCCGTTGCAGTCCGAAGATTATCGCGGGCTGGTCAACACGGTCGGGCCACGGTCGTGCTATGACGAGGGCAAGCGCGCGGCCGAGACGCTGTTTTACGAAACCAACCGTCAGCATGGGATTGATGTGCGCATCGCGCGGATCTTCAACACCTATGGTCCGCGGATGGACCCGGGCGACGGGCGCGTGGTGTCGAACTTCGTGGTGCAGGCGCTCAGCGGTGCGCCGATCACGATCTACGGCGAAGGTCTGCAGACGCGGTCGTTCTGTTATATCGACGACATGCTCGACGGGTTGATGGCGCTGATGGATGCCGACGAGCATCTGGCCACGATCAACGACCCGGTCAATCTGGGCAATCCGGGCGAGTTCACGATGATCGAGCTGGCGCAACTTGTGCTGCAGATGACCGGCTCGAAATCGGCGCTGACCTATCGCGACCTGCCGGTCGACGACCCGCGCCAGCGCCGCCCCGACATTTCCCGCGCCGGGCGTCTGCTCGACTGGGCGCCGAAGATCTCGCTTGCCGAAGGGCTGGTTCCGACCATCGCCTATTTCAGCGCCGAACTGGCGCAGATGCAGGGACTGGCAACCGCACGGCGCGCGGGGGAGGCGGTGTCATGACAGCCGCGCCGCGCATTCTGGTGACCGGCGGGGCCGGCTACATCGGGGCGCATTGCTGCAAGGCCCTTGCCCGCGCCGGGATCGAGCCGGTCAGCTTCGACAACCTGTCGCGCGGGCATCGTGATGCGGTGAAATGGGGCCCGCTGGAGGTCGGCGATCTGCGCGACCGGGATGCGGTGCTGGACGCGCTGGTCCGGCACCGGATCGAGGCGGTGATCCATTTCGCGGCCCTTGCCTATGTGGGCGAAAGCGTGACGCAGCCGACGCTGTATTACGACAACAACCTTGGCGGGATGGTCGCGCTTCTGGGGGCGATGGCGCAGGCCGGGGTTCGGCAGATCGTGTTTTCGTCAAGCTGCGCGACCTATGGCGTGCCGCAGGTGCTGCCGATCGACGAGGCGACGCCGCAAAACCCGATCAACCCCTATGGCCGCACCAAGCTGTTTTGCGAATGGATGCTGCGCGATGCGGCGGCGGTGGGCGATCTGCGCTATGTCGCGTTGCGCTATTTCAATGCGGCGGGCGCCGATCCGGAGGGCGAAATCGGCGAGCACCACACCCCCGAGACCCACCTGATCCCGCTGGCGTTGATGGCGGCCTATGGCACGGGGCCTGCGCTGCGGGTCTTCGGCACCGACTACCCGACGCCCGACGGCACCTGCATCCGCGATTACATCCATGTCGACGATCTGGCGCAGGCGCATCTGCGGGCGCTGACCCATCTGGCCGATGGCGGCGACAGTCTGGCCGTCAACCTGGGCACGGGGCAGGGGGCCTCGGTGCGTGCGGTGATTGCCGCGGTCGAGCGGGTGACCGGGCGCAAGGTTCCGGTCACGTTCGAGGCGCGGCGCCCGGGCGACCCGGCCGAGCTGACGGCGGACCCGCGGTTGGCGGAGGCGCGGCTGGGCTTTCGCGCGCGCCACCGCGATCTGGATCGCATCGTTGCCGATGCGGCACCCTGGTTTGCGCCGCAGTCCGAGGTCGCGTGTAGATGACTGCAGAAATGACCCATTCAAGGCTTGGCCATCCCGCCACCGAATCCCGCCCGTTTCTTGTCCCCATCCTGTCCGGGCGGCGTGCGGTGAAATATTATGTGGTGGCTGGGCTTTGGATGGTCGCGGCGGGTTGGTTTTGGGCATGGTGGCTGCGGCCTTCCCATGTCCTTGGTCTGGGGCGCTATTGGATCGTGACCGGCGCCATGCTCTGGATCTGGGGGATGCAGCTCTATTTCGTGCTGGTCTTCCTGGCCGCCCGCCGTTCATCTGCCCCCGATCCGGTGCCCGGGCGCTGGCGGGTGGCGATGGTGACGACAAAAACCCCGTCAGAGCCGTTTGCGGTGGTGCGCAAGACGCTGGAGGCGATGCTGGCGCAGGACTACCCGCATGACACCTGGCTTGCGGATGAGGCACCCGATGACGCCACCCGCGCCTGGTGTGCGGCGCATGGGGTGCGGATTTCGTCGCGGCAGGGGATCGCGGCCTATCACCGCGCCGAATGGCCGCGCCGGACCCGCTGCAAAGAGGGCAATCTGGCCTATTTCTACGATACCTGGGGTTATGACACTTACGACATCGTCGCGCAGCTCGACAGCGATCATGTGCCCCAGCCCGGTTATCTGCGCGAGATGCTGCGCCCTTTTGCCGATCCGAAAGTGGGCTACGTCTCGGCACCCTCGATCTGCTCGGCCAATGCACGGGAAAGCTGGGCCGCGCGCACGCGGCTCTATTCCGAAGCGGCGTTTCACGGCGTCTTTCAGGCGGGCTATTCAGCGGTGCTGACGCCGATGTGCATCGGGTCGCATTACGCGGTGCGCACCGTGGCGCTGAAGCAGGCCGGCGGTCTGGGCCCCGAACTGGCCGAGGATCATTCGACGACGATGCTGATCGCGGCGGCTGGTTGGCGCGGGGTGCATGCGATGGATGCCATCGCGATCGGCGACGGGCCCGCCACGCTGCCCGATCTGGTGACGCAGGAATTCCAGTGGTCGCGGTCGCTGATGACGCTGTTGCTGCGCTACACGCCGCGCTATCTGCGCGCGCTGCCGTTGCGGCTGCGGTTCCTGTTCCTGCTGTGCCAAAGCTGGTATGCGTTCTTCACCCTGTCGATGGCGATGATGTATTTCGTGCCGATCCTGGCGGTCAGTTTCGACATTCGCTTCGCCGATGTGACCTATGCCGCCTTCATCGGTCATTTCATTCCCTCGATGTTGCTGATGCTGCTATTTGCCACACTGATCAAGCGCGACGGGTTCTTCCGTCCGGTGGATGCCAAGGTCCTGTCCTGGGAAAAGGCGCTGTTTGTGCTGCTGCAATGGCCCTGGGTGTTCTGGGGCTGTGCGATGGCGGTTTACGACCGGATTTCCGGCGGTTTTGTCGATTTTCGCATCACCCCCAAGGGCGAGGCGGCCAGCGCGAAACTGCCGCCACGGATCATCGCGGTCTATGCCGCGCTTGCACTTGGGGCACTGATCCCGGTGCTGGTGGTCTCGGACCTGACCCAGGCGCGCGGGTTCTATCTTTTGTCGCTGGTCAATGTGTTTCTGTATCTGGTGTTGCTGGTCACCATCGTGCTACGCCATCTGTGGGAAAACCGTCGCGCCGGGCTGATCCGCGAAATGGGCGCCAGTCTTTCGGGTTATCTCGTGGGGCTGACCTGCATGATCGCACTGGTGATCTGGGCGGTGGCGATGCGCGGCGAGGAAAGCCTGCAGGCCCTGGCGATCGGGTTCGAGCCCGCCGGTCTGTCAACGGTCGAGTATGTGGTTTCGGGCGCGGGGATGGGCCGCCCCGGCGAAATCCGCGTTCACTTCGGGCCCATTTGGCGCAACTGAGCGCCGGATATTGTAAAGGAGGACACTACCATGATACAGATCGGGAAACGCATTCGCGCCGCGCTGTCGGTTAGCCTCATGCTTGCCGGGACCGCCAGTTTCGCGGCCCCCCCCGGGACGTTGCCGTTCGGCGTCTACGATCCTGACGGGGATTTCACCGCTGACGATCAGGTGGTGATCGAACATCTGTTCCTGCCCTGGGAAGACGTCTATCTGCCTTCGCTCAACGATGCCGATACCTATGCGCTGGAACGGGGCAGGGCGCTTCTGGTCACGCTGGAGCCCTGGACCTGGTCGCGCAGCGAGCGCAACACCGCGCAATATCTGCGCCGCGGTATCAAGGACGGGCGCTATGACGCGAACATGAAGGCGGTCTGCGATGTGCTGGGCACGCTGAAAAGCCCGGTGACGCTGCGCTTCGCGCATGAGATGGACGACCGCTCGGGGCAGTTCATCTGGTCGGGCTGGGAGCCGGAGACCTATATCGAAGCCTACCGCCACATGATCGACCTGTGCCGCAAGAGCGCGCCCAATATCACCGTGATGTGGTCGCCTCTGGGGGACGAGGAGATGGCGAAATACTATCCGGGTGACGATTACGCCGATCTGATCGGGCTAACGGTGTTCGGGCTGCAGGCCTGGGATCAGGCGAAATATGGCCACGACCGGAGTTTCGACGAAATCTTCGGACCCCGCTACGAACGTGCGGCGGCCTTCGGCAAGCCGGTCGTCGTGGCCGAACTGGGCTATGTCGGCAAGGAAGGTTACGTCAAGACCTGGAACGCTTCGGTCCGTCAAGAGAAGCCGGAATACCCGAATCTTGTCGGTGTGGTCTATTTCAACCAGCCCGAGGTCTATCCCTGGCCTGAAGGGTTCGGCGCCCCCGATTGGCGTGTGAAGAACCAGATCTTGAAATAATATCCGACTTCGACACCACAGGTGGCGAAAATCCGCCACTTGTGGTTCGGTTTGCAAGGCAATGAAAACGCGCAGGAAATTTCCTGCGCGTTGTTTTTCATGTTTCGCCACATCTTCGCCGCAGTTCTGCCACGTCAAGGTTTTTATTGACCTGTAGGAAGATTTTTAACACTTGTGGTTGCCAATAAGAGCTGAAGACGGCTTTCGCGAGTGGTCTGACGTGCAACAATGAGGCGGAGCAAATGACCGATATTTCCATTCTGAAGTCGGCCGCGGCGGCGGCGCTGATCTCGTGCACTCTCGTCGTTTCGACGGCACCGGCTATGGCCGAAGGGCCGAGCGACGATACCCGCGCGGCCGCAAGCAAGGTGAAAACCCACGCTGGCAAAGGCGCGGCGCGGTTCGACTGGCTGGCCGCCCGCACGGCCCCGGCAGAAGAGCGCCTGGTTATCGCGGCGCGGGCGCCGGGCTCGGGCAGCTGGATCTGCTCGCCCGCGGGCTTCGGCTCCAAATCGCGCTGCTACAAGCGCTGATCCCGGCGGCAGGCCGGGGGCGACCCCTGCCGCCCGTTAGCCGATAGATTTGCGGGATGCCGGCGATGGGTCGGCATTCTGCGGTGCGCGCCGGCGCCGATCATCCCGCCACATGCGCCAGCAACAGGCAGCTTTGACTGTTGAGTACACCGGGCACCTCCCGGATCGCGCGCAGCACCCGGTCGAAATTGACCAGCGAGTCGGTGCGGATTTCCACCACCAGATCCCAGGCGCCGTTGGTCGCATGCACGGTGCTGACCTCGGGGATCGCTGTGATCGTGCGGATCACGTTGCGCGACAGCTTGCCCTGCAATTCGACCAGCGTGATCGCGCGCACCTCGCCTTCGACATCCACATCCGTTTCGATCGTGAAGCGCCGGATCCGGCCATCGGCCACCAGCGCATCCAGCCGCAGCTTGGCCGTGGTGCGCGACACCTGCGCGGCATGGGCCAGTTCGGTGATGCTCAACCGCGCATTCACGCGCAGCGCGGCGATGATAGCGCGATCGGTGGCCGATAGCTCTGGCATTTCACTTTGTCCATCTGGCTTTGCAATATGACCAGATAAATATTCAGATTGCGTAAGATGGCAATCGAAACCTGCAATCCCCTCTGTGACTTTCGATCCAGAACGGGAGAGCCATATGCCGAAATCCACTATCATCCTCGGGGCGCCGATCCAAAGCGGCACCCACCAGCCCGGCTGCCTGATGGGGCCGGCCAGCCTGCGCACCGCGGGCCTGCCCGAAACCCTGCGCGCCTTGGGTTGGCAGGTCGAGGATCGCGGCGATCTGTCGATCCCCGCGCAGGCGCCGCAGGGCCACGCCAACCCGGCGGTGCACCATCTGGCCGAAACCCGCGCCTGGATCGACCTGCTGGTGACCCAGGCCGAGACCGCCGCGGCCGCCTGCGATCTGCCGATCTTTCTGGGCGGCGATCATTCGATGTCGGCGGGCACGATCCCGGGCATTGCGCGGCATGCGCGCGCCTTGGGGCGCCCGCTTTATGTGCTGTGGCTTGATGCGCACCCCGATCTGCACAGCCTCGACACCACGACCAGCGGCAACCTGCATGGCACGCCGATGGCCTATGCCTGCGGCCTGCCGGGTTTTGGTGCCTATCCGGCGCTGGAGGTGGCGCTGGACCCGGCCAAGGTCTGCATGATGGGCATCCGCTCGGTCGATCCGGCGGAACATCAGCGCCTGATCGACACCGGGATCGAGGTGCATGACATGCGCGCCATCGACGAGACCGGCGTTCTCGCGCCCCTGCGCGCCTTCATCGCGCGGGTGCAGGCCGACAACGGGCTTTTGCACGTCAGCTTCGATGTCGACTTTCTGGAACCCGGCATTGCCCCCGCCGTCGGCACCACCGTGCCCGGGGGCGCAACCTTCCGAGAGGCCCATCTGATCATGGAATATCTGTGCGATTCCAAGGTGGTGACCTCGCTCGATCTGGTCGAACTGAACCCGTTTCTTGATGAGCGGGGCCGCACCGCGAAATTGCTGTGCGACCTGACCGCCAGCCTGTTCGGCCGCCGTGTGCTGGACCGCCAAACCCGGAGCTACTGATGACCCCGCGCCCGCAACCCTCGCCCCTGGCCTATGTGCCCTTCGTCTCGGTCGAAAACATGATGCATCTGGTCAATGCGACCGGCGTCAAACGGTTCATCGCCGATCTGGCCGGCTATATCGAGGATGATTTCCGCCGCTGGCCCGATTTCGACAAGACCCCGCGCGTGGCCAGCCATTCCGCCGAGGGCGTGATCGAGCTGATGCCGACGGCGGATGCCGAGAATTACGGCTTCAAATATGTCAACGGCCACCCCAAGAACACCCGCGAGGGGTATCAGACGGTTACCGCCTTCGGTGTGCTGTCCTCGGTCAGCAATGGCTATCCGATCTTGCTGAGCGAGATGACGGTGCTGACCGCGCTGCGCACGGCGGCGACCTCGGCGCTGGTCGGGCGCTATCTGGCGCCGAAGGGGGCCGAGGTGATGGCGATGATCGGCAATGGCGCGCAATGCGAATTTCAGGCGCTGGCCTTCCGGGCGCTGTGCGGGATCAACCGGCTGCGGCTGCATGATGTCGACCCGGCCGCGACCGAAAAGGCCACGCGCAACCTGCGCGCGCAGGGCTTCGAGATTACCGCCTGCGCCGATGCGCAAAGTGCCGTCGAGGGCGCGCAGATCATCACCACCTGCACCGCCGACAAGCAATATGCGACGATCCTGACCGACAACATGGTCGGCGCCGGGGTGCATATCAACGCGATCGGCGGCGATTGCCCGGGCAAGACCGAGCTGCACCGCGACATCCTGCTGCGTTCGGATATTTTTGTGGAATACCCGCCGCAGACCCGGATCGAGGGCGAGATCCAGCAGCTGCCCGCCGATCATCCGGTGCACGAGTTGTGGCAGGTGATGCGCGGCGAGATCCCGGGCCGGACCCATGACAAGCAGATCACGCTGTTCGATTCCGTGGGCTTCGCGACCGAGGATTTCTCGGCCCTGCGCTTCGTGCATGAACGCATCGCCGGCACCGCGTTTTTCGAGCCGCTCGACATGCTGGCCGATCCCGACGATCCGCGCGATCTGTTCGGTATGTTGCAGCGGGCACGCTGATTGATGGCGGGGGCGGGCATTGCGGGGGCAGGGGTGCCGCAAAATGCGGCATCTGCGGGCGGGGCGACGGTTTTGCTCCGCATTTTTTGCAAGATATTTGACATTGTGGATCATATGGCAAAAAACTGTCATAAAGCCACCCGTGAGACCCTGATGACCGCCCCCCTGCCACTGCATGCCCGACTGACTGACGCCGCCGAGGCCGGGTCGCGCTCGAACCGGGCGATTGCGCGGTTCATGCTGGCGCGGCTCAAGGACCTGCCGTTTGAAACCGCCGCAACGCTGGCCGAAAAGGTACAGGTCAGCGAGGCCAGCATCGGGCGGTTCTGCCGGGCCATCGGCTATGCCAATCTGAAAGACCTGAAGGAACATCTGAAGGACGACATCGGCGATCAGCCCTGGCTGATCAAGGACCGGCTGGATGCGCTGCGTCAGGCGCCGGGCCAGCGCGAAGAGCGGTTGTCGCAGGGGCTGGAGGCGGAAATCGCCGGGCTCGTCGGCGTTTACGAAATGGCACGCACGCCGGATTGGCAACGCGCGGTCGTGCGGTTCGCGCACTGCCCGAAGGTCTTTGTCGCGGGGTTTCAGACCGAACGCGGGCTTGCGCTCTATTTTGCCAGCCAGATGCAATATGTCCGCCCCGGCGTGCAGATGATCGACCTGTCGATGGGCAATTTCGCCGAAGTCCTGGCCGAGGCGGGCGAGGCCTGCCTGGCGATCTTCGAGGCGCGGCGCTATTCGCGTCAGGCGCTGGTGCTGGCGCGCGAGGCGCGCGCGCGCGGCATCGCGGTGACGATCTTCACCGATCAGTTTTGCAGCTGGGGCGCGGATTTCGCGACCGAGCAGTTCATGGTCGCCACCCAGTTCAACCAGTTCTGGGATTCCACCGCGCATCTGGCGGTGTTGAGCAACCTGATGATCAACGACATCTTCCTCGCGCGCGGCGAGGGGGCCGAGGCGCGGCTCAACGAAGTCGCGCGGCTGTACGGCGCCTTCACCGGCCATGTCGGCAACCCGCTGACCCCGGTCGCCGAATAGCCACTCCGTTTTCGATAAACCAACCACCAACAGGGACTATCATGGCCAAACTTTCCAAACTTCTGGGCACTGCGGTGCTGCTGTCGGGCATCGCCTCGGGCGTGTCGGCGGAAACGCTGAAACTGGGGACCGAGGGCGCCTATCCGCCCTTCAACTACGTCACCCCCGAGGGCAAGGTCGAAGGCTTCGACATCGACGTCGGGCTGGAGCTGTGCAAGCGCATCGGCGCCGAGTGCGAGATCGTGGCGCAGGACTGGGACGGCATCATCCCCGGGCTTCTGGCCAAGAAATACGACTTCATCATCGCCTCGATGTTCATCACCGAACCCCGCAAGGAACAGGTGGCCTTCACCGACCCCTACTATATGGCCGCGATGACCCATGTCGTGCCGAAGGATTCGGAACTGACCGAGTTCACCAATGACACGCTGAAAGATCTGGTCGTGGGGGCGCAGGCGGGCACGACGCAGGCCGATTATGCCGTCGCCTCCTATCCCGACGCGGATGTGCGGCTGTATCCGACGCAGGACGAAGCCAGCCTCGATATGGCCTCGGGCCGGCTGGACGTGATGGTGGGCGACATGCTGCCGCTTCTGGATTTCGTCGAAAAGACCGAAGACGGCGCGTGCTGCAAGATCGCCGGCGCCCCGATCACCGATCCGAAATTCGTGGGCGAAGGTGTGGGCATCGCGCTGCGCAAGGAAGACAACGACCTGCGCGAGCGTCTGAACAAGGCGCTGGCCGAGATCCGCGCGGATGGCACTTACAAGGCGATCAACGACAAGTATTTCTCGATCGACCTTTACACGATGCAGTAACCCTCGCCGCCCTGGTCAAAGGTGACAATCATGTTTGAGCTGTTCTCCTATGGGCCCCTTGGCTGGGGCGACGAGATCCTGGCGGGGCTGTGGGTCACGCTGCGTCTGGCGGTGACCACCCTGCCGGTGGGATTGCTGATCGGTTTTGCGGTGGCGGGTCTGTCGCTGTCGCACAATCGCGGGCTGCGCGCGCTTGGGGTGGGCTATACCACGCTGATGCGCGGGCTGCCCGAAATCCTGACCCTGTTCATCGTCTATAACGGCGTGGGTCTACTGCTGAACAGGGCGATGGCGATGCTGTCGCCCGAGGCCGCGCCGGTCGAGTTTTCGCCCTTCGCCGCCGGGGTGGTGGCGCTGGCGCTGGTCTTTGCCGCCTTCGCGGCCGAGGTGCTGCGCGGTGCCTTTCTGGCGGTCCCCGAGGGGCAGATCATGGCCGGGCGCGCCATTGGCATGACCCCGCGGCAGATCTTCTGGCGCATCAAGCTGCCGCAGCTGTGGCGGTTCGCGCTGCCGGGGATGGGCAACCTGTGGCTGAACCTGCTGAAGGACACCGCGCTTGTCTCGGTCATCGCGCTGGATGATCTGATGCGCGCCACCAAGGTTGCGGTGGGCGTCACCAAGCAACCCTTCACCTTCTATCTGGTGGCCTGCCTGATCTACTGGCTGCTGTGTCTGGTCTCGGAACTGGGCCTGGCGCGGCTGGAACAGCGCGCCAACCGCGGCGTGAGGAGAGCATGAGCATGGCCCTGATCGACACATTGGCGCAGAACTGGCCGAAGCTGATTGATGGTGTGGGCACCACGCTGGCGCTGACGGGGCTGGGCGCGCTGATCGCGGCGATGGCCGCGCCGCCGCTGGCGCTGCTGCGCGCGCAGGGCTCGGCCCTGGCGCAGGCGCCGCTGCGCATCTACATCTCGTTCATTCGGGGCACCCCCATTCTGGCGCAGCTGTTTCTGGTGTTCTACGGCTCGGGCCAGTTCCGGGTGGAATTGCAGTCGCTGGGGTTGTGGGGGTTTTTCCGCGATCCGTTCAACTGCGCGGTGCTGGTCTTTGCGATCAACTCCTGCGCCTATCAGACAGAAATTCTGCGCGGCGGCATTCAGGCCGTGGCGCCGGGTGAAATCGAGGCCGGCCGCGCGATCGGCATGTCGCGGCTGACGGTGCTGCGCCGGATCGTGTTTCCGCACGCCTACCGCATCGCCTGGCCCGCGCTTGGCAATGAAATCATCTTGCTTATGAAAGCCTCGGCGCTGGCTTCGGTCGTCACCGTCTTCGATCTAATGGGCCGCACCCGGCAGATCTTTTCGCGCAGCTTCGACTTCTCGATCTATTTCTGGGCGGCTGTGCTCTACCTCGCGATGACGATCAGTTTCGTCCTTCTGTGGCGCCTGGCCGAGCGCCGCCTTTCTCGACACATGACGGGGCACACCCCGCAGGGAGTTCAGTGATGCAGCCGCAACCTTCGCAAGATGTCGTGCTCAGCGCGCAGAATATCCACAAGAGTTTCGGTACGCACGAGGTGCTCAAGGGAATTTCGCTGGACTCGCGCAATCACGACGTGATCTCGATCTTGGGCTCGTCCGGGTCGGGCAAGTCGACCTTCCTGCGTTGTCTGAACTTTCTGGAAATCCCGACATCGGGTCAGGTGTCGGTGCATGGCGAGGAAATCGTGGTGCGCAACGGCCGCCCCGGCGACCCGCGCCAGATCGAGCGGATGCGCCAGCGGCTTGGAATGGTGTTTCAGCAGTTCAACCTGTGGACCCACCGCACCGTTCTGGAAAACGTGATGGAAGGCCCGGTGCAGGTCAAACGCCGCCCCAAGGCCGAGGCGCGCGATCAGGCCGAGGCGCTGCTGGCCCGTGTCGGTCTGGCCGAACGCATGCACATGTATCCCGCGCAACTGTCGGGCGGCCAGCAGCAGCGCGTGGCGATTGCACGCGCGCTGGCGATGGAACCCGACGCCATCCTGTTCGACGAGCCGACCTCGGCGCTGGACCCCGAACTGGTGGGCGAGGTGCTGAAGGTAATGCAGGATCTGGCCGCCGAGGGCCGCACGATGATCGTCGTCACGCATGAGATGGCCTTCGCGCGCGAGGTTTCGACCGAGGTCGTCTTCCTGCATCAGGGCCGGGTGGCCGAGCAGGGCACGCCCGACAAGCTGTTCAACCATCCCGACAGCGAGGCATTCGCCCGCTTCATCTCGAACATCCGCTAACTCTGGAGCCGTAAAATGGCATCTGTTTTCGAAGGCCTGCGCATCGACGGGGCCGAATTGCGCGTGGTCAGCCTGCCGCTGATTACCCCCTTCGTCGTCTCGAACCAGACGATGACCGACAAGGTCTTTCCGCTGCTGGTGCTGCGCGGCGAGGGGCTGGAAGGCTACGCCGAGGCGGTGATGGACCCGTTCCCCGATTATCTGGAGGAAACGATCCCCGGCGCGCTGGCCTTCCTGCGCGAACTGATCCTGCCGCAGATCGTCGGGCGTCGCTTTGCCTCGCCGGCCGAGCTGACCGCGCTGATGGCGCCTTGGCGCGGCCACCGGATGAGCAAGGCCGTGGTCGAAATGGCGTTCTGGGATCTGTGGTGCAAGGCGCTGGATCTGCCGCTGAAATCCGCGCTTGGCGGCGTGCGCGATGCGGTGCCGGTGGGCGTTTCGATCGGGATCGCGCCGATCAGCGCGACGCTGGCGCGCATCGCGGTGGCGCAGCAGGCGGGGTACAAGCGGATCAAGCTGAAGGTGGCGCAGGGGCATGATCTGGACTTGCTGGCCGCCGTGCGCCGGGATTTCCCGAAGATCAAGCTGACGGTCGATGCCAACACCGCCTACGGGCTGGCCGATCTGGCCACGCTGCGCGCGATGGACGATTTCGATCTGGATTATATCGAGCAGCCGCTGGCGGTCGATGACATCCACGACCACGCCATCGTGCAGCGCCAGATCCGCACTGCGATCTGTCTGGATGAATCGATCCGCACCCCCGCCGATTGCCGCAAGGCGCTGGCGGCCGAGGCGGCGCGGGTCATCAACATCAAGGTCGGACGGGTCGGCGGCTATGCGGCGGCGCGCGCGATCCATGACGTGTCCGAGTCCTTCGGCGCCCCGGTGTGGTGTGGCGGCATGCTGGAAAGCGGCATCGGGCGGGCTCATAACATCCATCTGGCCACGTTGCCCAATTTCACCAAGCCGGGCGATACCTCGTCCTCCAGCCGCTATTTCCACCGCGACATCATCAACGAACCGCTGGAGGCTGCGGGCGGCCTGATGCCGGTGCCGGGCAATGGCGCGGGCATCGGCGTAACGCTGGACTGGGACTTCCTGAACACCGTTACGCTGAGCACCGAGGAGTTTGGCGCATGAGCGGCGATGGCGTGATCTTGCGCGAACTGTCGGGGCTGGACGAACTGGCCCGGGCCGAGGCGTTTCAGGTCGAGGTTTGGGGCGCGGGCGAAAAACCCGACAATTCCGACATTATGATGGCGCTGCAATCCGAAGGCGCACTGGTCGCGGGCGCGTTTCGCGGGGCCGAGATGCTGGGCTTTCTGCTGGGCTTTCCGACCGCCACGCCGGAGCTGCAGCATTCGCACCGGCTGGGCATTCACCCGGATGCGCGGGGCTTGGGTCTGGGCGCGCGGATGAAATGGTTTCAGCGCGACTGGTGTCTGGCGCGCGGCATCACCTCTGTGCGCTGGACCTATGATCCGCTGCGCGCGATCAACGCGGGGCTGAACATCGGCGTGCTGGGCGCGGTTTGCCACGACTATCTGGTCGATTATTACGGCCCGATGCCCGGGATCAATGCGGGCCTGCCCTCGGACCGGGTGATGGCCGTCTGGCATCTGGGCAGCCCTGCGGTCGTGGCGCGCGTCAGGGGCACCGCCGCCGTCCCGCAGGCCGAGGCGGGGCAGGCATGGCTGCAAATCCCGCGCGACATCGACGCGCTGCTCGCCCAGGATCGGCAAACAGCCCTGGCCGAGCGTTTGCGGGTGCGCGCCGCGCTGCAATCGGCCTTTGCGGCGGGGCAGGGTATCGTGGGCTTCGACCGTGCGCGCCACAGTTATCTGCTGGGCTGAACGGGGGCATCGGCGCCGGGCGCTTGGGCTGGAAACCCGTCTGGCGGTCGGCTAGAACATCATCACAACCCTTACCCTGCAGTCGAAGGATGACGCATGTCGCCCCCCGAGGAAGTCTCGTCCCAGTCCCCGCGTCCGTTGCAAAGCACGCTGATCGCGGCGCAGTTGGAGGCCGAGATCATCGCGGGCGATCTGGCCGCAGGCAGCAAGCTGGACGAGCAAAGCCTGACGCAGCGCTTCGGCGTGTCGCGCACCCCGATCCGCGAGGCACTGCACCGGCTGGTGGCGCTTTCGCTGGCCGACCGGGCGCCGTTTCGCGGCGTGGTCGTGGCCAATATCACCCGTGACCGGATCGAACAGATGTTCGAGGCGATGGGCGAGATGGAGGCGCTATGCGGGCGTTTCGCGGCCGAGCGGATGACGATTGGCGAACGTGGCGAGCTGGAGGAGTTGCACCGCGCGATGGCGCAGATGGCGCAGCGCGGCGAAATCGCCGCCTACGAGGCCGCCAACAGCGTCTTTCACCAGCGGATCTTCGAGGCCACGCATAACCGCGACCTGATCGAACTGGCCAATGCGCTGCGGCTGAAACTGGCGCCGTTCCGCAAATCGCAGCTGCAAAGCGACGCCCGGATGGCGCGCTCGAACGAGGAACACGAGGCGATCGTCTCGGCCTTGCTGGACCGCGACCCGAAGCGGGCCGAAAACGCGTTGCGGCGGCACCTTGTGAGTGCCGCGCGCGAGGTTCTGTCGCGGATGCGATAAGGATCAGCCGAAGGCCGAGATCAGCATCCGCACGGCGGTGATCATCAGAAACAGCGCGAAGGCGCGTTTGATCCAGACCGTATCCAGGCTGTGCGCCAGTGCGGCACCTACGGGCGCGAACCCCACCGTGAAGGGCAGGATGATGCCTGCGGCCAGCAGGTTGACATAGCCCAGCGACAGCGGCGGGCGGTTCGGCACCCCCAGACCCGAATAGATGAAGCCCAGCACGGCGGGCACCGCAATCATGAAGCCAAAGGCCGAGGCCGTGCCCACCGCACGGCGGATCTCGACCGAGAAGCCGGCCAGCAGCGGCACCGACAGCGTGCCGCCGCCGATCCCCATCAGCGCCGACAACAGCCCCGTCACATAGGAAATCGCGCCGTTGACCGCGCGGCTGCGGGGCAGGTGGTCGCTGATCACCAGCGTCTTCGGCGTGGCCATGTTGATCGACACCAGCAGCGCCAGCGTGCCGAAAATCGCCTTCAGTCCGCTTGCGTCGATGTATTTCGCGGCCAGCCCGCCGCTCAGCGCGCCCAGCACGATCCCCGGCGCCCAAAGCCGCAACAGCGCCGGGTCGACCGAGCCGCGCTTGTGATGCGCGCGCGCCGAGGAGACCGAGGTGAAGATGATCGTCGCAAGCGAGGTGGCCACGGCCATATGCATCGACAGTTCCGGCGGGAAATGGGTCAGCGACAGGATCCAGAACAGCACCGGCACCAGAACGATGCCGCCGCCGACCCCCAGCAGCCCGGCCAGAATGCCGGCCAGAATTGCGGTGGCCGCGACGCCGCCAAGGATCATCGCCAGTTGCAGAATTGATAGGTCGGTCATGGTCAGTAACTCACTGCGGCGCCATCGGCGCGGGGGTCGGTTGCGGCTTCGAAAAGCCCGGTGGGATGCAGGACAACGCCGCCGGCGTGTCCCACAAGATCGGAAAATTCAGGCAGGATCTCGACCTGATGGCCCGCGCCCCGCAACTGCGCCACCAGCGTCGGATCGAAGCGGGATTCCAGCTTGAGCGAGGTGGTGTTGTCGCCCCAGGTCTTACCCAGCAGCCAGCGCGGCGCCGTCACGGCCGCCTGCAGATCCATGCCGAATTGCGCGTAGCGGGTGAAGATCGCCGATTGCGTCTGCGGCTGGCCCTCGCCGCCCATCGTGCCATAGGCCAGCACCCGGCCGTCGGGCAGATGCGCGAGCGCGGGGTTGAGCGTGTGAAACGGGCGCTTGCCGGGCGCCAGCTGGTTCGGGCCGGGCTGCAGCGAAAACCCCGCGCCGCGGTTCTGGAAGAAGACGCCGGTCTGCGGGCAGGTCAGGCCCGACCCGAATTCCCAGAACACGCTTTGAATGAAGCTGACGACGGTGCCGTCGCGGTCGGCGGCCCCCATCCAGATCGTGTCGCCCTGTTTGGGCTCGTACGGCCAGGGCAGGGCGCGGGCACGGTCGATCCGCGCGGCCATCGCGTCCAGCCGGTCGTCGGCCAGCCAGTCCTGCGCGGGTTCAGCCATCGCCGCCGGATCGCCCAGTCCGGCATTGCGCAGAAGGAAGGCCTGCTTGGTGGCCTCGATCAGCCCGTGGGTATGGTCGAACCCTTCGCCCGTCTGCACCCCCAGCCGGTCAAACAGCCCCAAAATCATCAGCGAGGCCACGCCCTGCGTCGGCGCGGTCATGTTATAGAGCGTGCCTTGCGAGGTCGTGACCTGCAAGGGCGTGACCTGCTGGGCGCGATAGGCGGCGAAATCGGCGGCGCGCAGCGGGCTGCCGTGGGCCGCCAGAAAATCGCCGTGGATCTGCGCGATCTCGCCCTCGTAATAGCTGCGCAGCCCCTCGGTCGCCAGACGTTCCAGCGTGCGCGCCAGTGCGGGCTGCCGCATCCGGGAACCGGCTGCGGGGGCGGCGCCGTCGTTCAGGAAGATCTCGGCAAAGCCCGGTACATCGCGCAGACCGTCCAGCTTCTCGGCGGTGGTGCGCGCCTGATTGCCAGTGACTGCGATCCCGTCGCGCGCATATCCGATAGCCGAGGCCAGCAGTTGCGCCAGCGGCAGACGCCGCGCGGCGGGGATCAGATCGAGCGCCGCCTCCCAACCGCCGATGGTGCCCGGCACCGTCAGCGCGGCCAGACCGCCGCGCGCGGGGATCGCCTCGGTCACCCCCTGCGCCGCATACCAACCGGGCGTGGCCAGCGCCGCCGCGTGGCCGCCCGCGAAAATCCCCACCGGCGCCTGACCGGGGCGATGGATCAGCCAGAACCCGTCGCCGCCGATCCCGTTCATATGCGGGTAGGTCACCGCGATCGTGGCGGCGGCGGCCACCATCGCCTCGATCGCGCTGCCGCCCGCGGCCAGAATGTCGCGTCCGGCCAGCGCCGCCGCCCGATGGGGCGCGGTGATCGCGCCGCTATAGCCAAGTGCGGAATGTAGCATGTCTTACCATCCGATTGCATTGGGCAGCCAGGTCGCCAGCTGCGGGAAGAAGAACACCAGCGCCAGCGCCAGAAGCTGCAGGCCGATGAAGGGGATGACACCGCGGTAGATGTCGCTGGTCTTGACCGAGGGCGGCGCCACGCCTTTCAGGAAGAACAGCGCCCAGCCAAACGGCGGCGTCAGGAACGAGGTCTGCAGGTTTACCGCAACCAGGATCGAAATCCACGCCATGTCGGCGCCCGCCGCGTGAAAAATCGGCAAGAACAGCGGCAGGGCGATATAGGAGATCTCGATCCATTCCAGAAAGAAGCCCAGCACGAACAGCAGCAGCATCAGAAACGCGATCTGCCCGTTCAGCCCGCCGGGCACCGCAGCAAAGGCATCCTGCACCAGCCGTTCGCCGCCCAGACCCCGGAAGGCCAGACCGAAGGGCTGCGCGAAGATCAGGATCAGGAACACCATCGCGCTGGTGACGAAGGCGCCGCGCACGGTGTCGCGCAGCACCGGCCAGCTCAGCCGCCCGGAAAAGGCGGCCAGCACGATACTGCCGAACGCGCCCATCGAGGCGGCCTCGGTCGGGGCCGCGATGCCGCCGATGATCGAGCCCAACACCAGCACGATCAGCGCGATCGGCGGCAGCACGACGCGCAGCAGCTTCATCGCGATGTCGGCGCGGGTATATTGCGCGCGTTCGTCCTGCGGGATTGCGGGGACGCTGGCGGGTTTGAAGATGCCCAGCAGCAGCACATAGCCGATGAACAGCCCCGACAGCATCAACCCGGGGATCAGTGCCGCGGCAAACAGCGTGCCCACGGATTCGCCCATGATGTCGCCCAGCAGGATCAGCACCAGACTGGGCGGGATGATCTGCCCCAGCGTGCCCGAGGCACAGATCACACCGCTGGCTACCCCGGTGTCATAGCCGCGCCGGATGATCGGCCCAAGCGCGATCAGCCCGACGGTGACCACCGTCGCGCCCACAACGCCAGAGGCCGCGCCCATCAGCACGCCGACCAGAATGATCGCCAGCGCCATGCCGCCGCGCAGGCCGCCCATGGCAAGGCCGATCACCTCCAGCAGGTTCTCGGCGATTTTGGATCGCTCCAGCATGATGCCCATGAAGATGAACAGCGGCAGCGCCAGCAGCGTGTAATTGGTGATGACGCCATAGATCCGCGCGGGCAGCAGCGAAAACAGCATCGGGCCGAACCCGGCATAGCCGAACACAAGGCCGGTCGCACCAAGGCAGATCGCCACCGGGACACCGCCCAGAAGCAGCAGGAAGAAGGCCCCGATCATACACAGGGCAAGGATTTCATTCACGGGCATCGGACAGGGCCATTCATTCGGATTGCGATCCGCGCCGCAGCCGCCGCAACAGGCGGGCAAGGCTTTCGGCGGTCATCGCAAGGGATTGCAGGGCAAGCAGCGCAAAGGCCGCCGGGATCGCGGCCTTGAGCAGATAGCGATAGGGCAGGCCCCCCGGATCGGGCGAGCCTTCGGCAATGGCATAGCTGCTTTGGACATAGGCGATCGACAGCCAACCGATGATCAGCGCGATCACCCCAAGCGCGGCATGCGAAATCACATCGACAACCGCCTGTTTGCCGCGCGACATCCGGGCATAGAAGATGTCGACGCGCACCTCGCCGCCCTGATTGAGCCCGTAGGCCATGCCAAACAGCGCGCCCACCGCCATCAGATGCCATTCCGCCTCTTGCAGCGCGACCGAGCCGAGCGCGAAGAAATAGCGCAGCAGCACGTTCAGCGCGACCAGCAGCACCAGCGCCAGACCGCTCCACGCCGCGATCTGGCCGATGTGACGAACGGTGCTTGCGGCACCGTTCGCGATCTTGTCCAGGAAACCCGTCGTCATCTTACGCCGGCAGGTTGTGATAGGGTTTCTCTGAAACCGCCGCCCAGTCGCGATGCTCGGCCCGGAAGGCCATGAAGGCATCGTGGATCTTTTGGGTTGCCGGATCGGCGGCGGCGCCTTCGGCCAGCACCTCTTCGGTGACGCGGCGCAGTTCGGCCACGACCTCATCGGGCAGGACATTGGCGATCACGCCCGAATTTTCCACCAGATCCTTCAGCGCGGCGGCGTTGTTGGCCTCGCACCAGGTGTGGCTTTCCAGATTGCACGCCATTGCCGCGGTCGACACGATCGCCTGCAGATCGGCGGGCAGGCTGTCCCACGCGGCCTTGCCGATCAGCAGTTCGGTCACGTTCGAGGGTTCGTGCCAGCCGGTCGTGTAGTAGTATTTCGCGGCATTCTGCAGGCCCAGACGACGATCCTGATAGGGGCCGACGAATTCCGCCGCGTCGATCACGCCGCGTTCCAGCGCCGGGAAGATCTCGCCGCCCGGCAGCAGTTTCACATCGACGCCAAGCTTGGCGTAAACCTTGCCCGCAAGGCCCGGGATACGCATTTTCAGATCCTTGAAATCCGCCACGCTTTCGATCGGCTTGCGGAACCAGCCGGTCATCTGCACGCCGGTGTTGCCCATCGGCAGGGCCTTCAGCCCCAGCGGCGCATAAAGCTCATCCCACAGATCCATGCCGCCGCCGTGGTAGAGCCAGGCGTTCATGCCCTGGAAGTTCAGGCCGAAGGGCACGGTGGTGAAATACTGCGCCGCCGGGATCTTGCCGGCCCAGAAGTAGGAGTTGGCCGCGTTCATCTCGACCGCGCCAGAGCGCACCGCATCGAAGCCTTCCAGCGCGGGGATCAACTCACCCGCGGCGAAATGCTGGATCTTCAGGCGGCCGTCCGACATCGCCTCGACCTTCTTGCAGAAGTCGGTCGGGCTGCCCGGGCCTTCGACATAGAAGGGCGATCCAGGGCCATAGGCATTGGTCATCTTCCAGTTGAAGCTGGTTTGCGCCCGCGCCACCGAAGGCGCGGCCAGCGGAACGGCGGCCAGGGTCGCGCCGGTTGCCAGGAATTTACGTCTGTCCATTCGCTGTCCTTTCAAGGGGGAGGTCTGTCCGTCCTGCTTAGGGCGGCGAGATGGAGATGGCGCCAGTTGTGGATGCAAAGCTGCGTATGGATCGCAATATTGTATACAAAATGAACAATGAAAAGCGAAAATGTGTTCGAAATTGGCGCAATGTGAACTTGAGAAAGGGCTGATTTAAGACTGAAAGCCGAATCGTCGGTGCGAACCAATCTGGCACTTGGATCGCATGGAATTGAAAAGAGCGCGAATGTGATTCGTTTCAGGTCTGAAGCGCCGTGCGGAGGCTGAATTTCCCAGAAACCTCGTAAATATTGGGCTTATTGCGTTTATTTGGTGGAATTTTCGATTAAATTTTGTGCAATTGGGGCGTGTTTGTCGGATGGAAATTGACAGAGGACACATTGCTGATCCTGCATGAGTGAACCAATCAAGAAGTGGTCCGAAGATGTCAGACGCCAAAAATACAATCCAGGATGGCGAAAACTCGTCCTTCGTGCTCCGGCAGCTCCGGTTTCTGGTCACAAGTGGCGAGGTGGACAGCACGGGCAAGCTGCCGACCGAGCGTGAATTGTCCGAAACCCTGGGCGTCGGGCGGCGGGCCGTGCGTCGCGCGCTGGAGGCGCTGGAAGCCGAGGGGCTGGTCTGGCGCAAGCAGGGCAAGGGCACTTTCATCGGCCAGCCGCCCGATCCGACCGGGGCGCTGGCAGCGGCGATTGCCGGGCAGACGCGGGCCTCCGAAGTGGCCGAGGCCCGGCTTTACATCGAACCCGCGCTGGCGGGCCTGTGCGCGGCGCGGGCCAAGCCTGACGACGTGCGCCGGATGCGGGTGCTGGCCGAACGCACGCATCAGACCGCCGATCGTGACGCGGCCGAACTGTGGGACGGTGCGCTGCACCGGATGATCGCGCGCACCGCTGGCAATCGCGTGCTACTGACCGCATTTTCGCTGGTCGACGAGATACGCTCGTCGGATGCGTGGCGGGCGCTGCGGGAAAAGGCGCGTAGCCCGGGCAGCAATGATCTGTATTTCCGTCAGCACATGCATCTGATCGACTGCATCGAGCGCGGCGATGTCGTGGGCGCCGAAGAGGCGATGCGCGCGCATCTCAATACGCTGTCGGCGCGGATGAAACATGTGATCGACGACGCCCAGGGCGCAGCAGATGGTATCGGGGGCGCACATGACTGAGTCCACGCCGCTGCTGCAGGTCTCCGACCTGTCGATCCGGTTCGCCGGAGTGCCGGGCAATCTGGTGGATGGCGTTTCGCTGACGCTGAACGCAGGCGAAACGCTGTGCGTCGTGGGCGAGTCCGGGTGCGGCAAATCGCTGACCGCGCTGGCGCTGATGGGGCTGTTGCCGATGCCGCCGGCGCGGCGGATGTCCGGGCAGGCGATCTTCGAGGGGCAGGATCTGTTCGATATGTCGCTCGAAACCCTGAAGGACATTCGCGGCAACCGCATGGCGATGATCTTTCAAGAACCGATGACCTCGCTCAACCCGGCGATCAAGGTCGGCGAGCAGATCGCCGAGGCGGTGCGCCGCCACAAGGGCGTGAACCGAGAACAGGCGCGGGCGCGGGCGCTGGAAATGCTGCGGCGCGTGCGCATCCCGGCGCCGGAAAAGCGGCTTGACGAATATCCCCATCAGATGTCGGGCGGCATGCGCCAGCGCGCGATGATCGCGATGGCGCTGGCCAATGACCCGGCGCTGCTGATCGCGGACGAACCGACGACGGCGCTGGATGTGACGGTGCAGGCGCAGGTGCTGGATCTGATGCGCACCCTGCAGCGCGAAACCAATGCCGCGCTGATCATGATTACCCACGATCTGGGAGTGGTGGCGGAAATGGCCGATACGGTGGTGGTGATGTATGCGGGGCGGATCGTCGAGGCGGGCCCCGTGCGCAAGGTCTTCGAAGACCCGCAGCACCCCTATACGATCGGGCTGATGAGTTCGATGCCCGATCTGGGGCCGCGCGGCGGGCGTCTGGTCACCATCCCCGGTGTCGTCCCCCCTGCCGATGCAATGCCCGAAGGTTGCCGTTTTGCCGCACGCTGCCCTTTCGCCGGGGCCGACTGTGCCGCTGCACCGCCCTTGCGCGATCTGGGGGACAGGCACCGTGTCGCCTGCTGGCGCGCGCCGCTGGAGTTCGGTGCACCCGATCTGGCTGCACAGGGGGTCGCGCCATGACCACGCCCGATCTGATCCTGGAAACCCGGTCGCTGCGCCGCCGTTTCGTCACCCGCAAGCCGCTGCTCGGGCCGCCGGTCGAGGTGCGCGCGGTTGACGGGATCGACCTGCGCATCCGCCGCGGCGAGACCTTCGCCATCGTCGGCGAATCCGGCTGCGGCAAGTCCACGCTGGCGCGGATGCTGGTGCGTCTGATCGAGCCGAGCGAAGGCACCGTGCTGTTCGAGAACCGCAACATCACCGGGCTGCGCGGCGAGGAAATGCGTGCGATGCGGCGTGATCTGCAATTCATCTTCCAGGACCCGTTCGCCTCGCTCAACCCGCGGATGACGGTGGGCGCGCTGATCGAGGAACCGCTGCGCGCGCATGGTCTGGGCGGGCCGGACGAACGGCGCGCCCGGGTGGCCGAACTGCTGGAGCGCGTGGGCCTGCTGCCGCAGCACGCCGACCGCTACCCGCATGAATTCTCGGGCGGGCAACGCCAGCGCATCGGGATTGCGCGCGCGCTGGCCTGTGCGCCCAAGCTGGTGATCGCGGACGAGCCGGTTTCGGCGCTTGATGTGTCGATCCAGGCGCAGGTGGTCAATCTGCTGCAGGATCTGAAGGATGAATTTGCGCTGACGCTGATCATCATCGCGCATGATCTGGCCGTGATCCGTCACATGGCCGATCGGGTGGGGGTGATGTATCTGGGGCAGCTGGTCGAGGTCGCCGACACCGACACGCTGTTCACCCGCCCGCGGCACCCCTACACCGAGGCGCTGATCTCGGCGATTCCGGTGCCGCGGGTGGGCGTGAAACCGCCTGCGCACGGATTGCAGGGCGAACCGCCCAACCCGATCGCGCCGCCTGCGGGCTGCCGGTTCCATCCGCGCTGCCCCTATGCCACCGAACTTTGCCGCAGCACGCCGCCGCCCCTGACGCGGCTGGCGGCGGGCGCCTCGGTCGCCTGCCACCATGCCCCGGACCTGAGCCTGCAAGGGCTGAACGACACGGGCACGGGGCGCAGTCCGGCCGCCGAACGCCGTTTCGCGCTCTATCGCGCGATGCGTGAACAACGAGAAGGGCAAACCCTTCCGGTCCCCCCCGAACCTGAGATCTGACAAGGAGCGATACCCCAATGGCACGAATTCGAACTGCAGCCCTTGCGCTGGCCATGAGCCTGGCCGCGACGGGCACCTTCGCGGCAGACCTGCGCATCGGTCTGCAAGAAGACCCCGATGTTCTGGACCCCGACCAGTCGCGCACTTTCGTCGGGCGCATCGTCTATGCCTCGATGTGCGACAAGCTGGTCGACATCACCCCCGAGCTGGAAATCATCCCGCAACTCGCGACCGGCTGGGAATGGTCGGCGGATGGCATGGCGCTGACGATGACGCTGCGCCAGGGCGCCACCTTCCACGATGGCGAACCCTTCAATGCCGCCGCCGTCGCCGCCAATATCGAACGCAGCCAGACGATGCCCGAAAGCCGCCGCAAGTCCGAGCTGACCTCTATCGCCTCGACCGAGATCGTCGACGACTACACCATCAAGTTCAACCTGACCGCACCCGACGCCACGTTGCTGGCGCAGCTGGCCGACCGTGCGGGGATGATGGTTGCCCCCAAGGCCGCGGCCGAGGCGGGCGTGGACTTCGGGCTGAACCCGGTCTGCTCGGGCCCGTTCAAGTTCAAGGAACGGGTGCAGCAGGACCGCATCGTGCTGGAGAAATTCGCCGAATACTGGAACGCCGACGCCTATCATTTCGATACCGTGACCTTCCTGCCGATCCCGGATACCACCGTGCGTCTGGCCAACCTGCGGGCGGGCGATCTGGATATGCTCGAACGGCTGGCCGCGACCGATCTGGCCTCGGCCAAGGCGGACGCGGGGCTCAAGGTCGAACAGGCGGTGTCGCTGGGCTATCAGGGCATCACCATCAACCTGGCCAATGGCGAGCGCGCGAAAAACCCGCTGGGCGAGAACAAGCTGGTGCGTCAGGCGCTGTCGCTGGCGATCGACCGCGACGTGATCAACCAGGTGGTGTTCGAAGGCGCCTTCGCGCCGGGCAATCAGCCGTTCCCGCCGAACTCGCCCTGGTATGACGCGAAATACCCGGTTCAGCCGCGCGATGTCGAAGCCGCCAAGGCCAAGCTGAAAGAGGCGGGTCTGGACAGCGTCGACATCGAGTTCCAGGTCGCCAACAATCCGGTGCAGATGCAGATGATGCAGGTGGTGCAGGCGATGGCCGCCGAGGCGGGCATCAACATCACCCTGACGGCCAAGGAATTTGCCACGCTGCTCAAGGATCAGACCGCGGGGGACTATGTCGCCAGCCAGGTCGGCTGGTCGGGTCGGGTCGACCCGGACGGCAACCTGCACCAGTTCGTGACCTGCAAGGGCGGGATCAACGACGCCAAGTTCTGCGATCCGGCTGTCGATGCCGCGCTGGAAACCGCCCGCACCACCACCGACACCGCCGCGCGCAAGGCCGCCTATGATGCCGCGCAGGATGTGCTGATGGAGGAGCTGCCGCTGATCTACCTGTATCACCAGACCTGGATCTGGGCGCTGAACGACAAGCTCAGCGGCTTCGTGCCCTATCCCGACGGGATGATCCGCCTGCAGGGCGTCAGCGCGGCCGAATGATCTGAAACCGGGTCCGGCGCAGTGCTGCGCCGGGCCTGCCTGACCCTGCCGAAAGCTTCCCCATGATCGGTTTTCTCATCCGCCGCCTGCTGATCGCCATTCCGACGATCCTGCTGATTTCGGTCTTCGTCTTTGCCTTGCAGAAGTTGCTGCCGGGCGACCCGGTTCTGGCGATGGCGGGCGAAGAGCGCGACCCCGCCGTGCTGGAGTTCCTGCGCGAAAAATACCACCTGAACGACCCGCTTCACCGGCAGTATCTGTCGTGGATCGGCGGGGCGGTGCAGGGCGATCTGGGGGTCTCGTTGCGCACCCAGCAGCCGGTGCTGACGCTGATCGGGGAAAAGCTGCCGGTGACGATCCAGTTGGCGGTGATGGCGCTGATCATCGCGCTGGTGATCGGGGTACCGACCGGGGTGATTTCGGCCTATCGCAAGGGCAGCCTGATCGACTGGGGCGCCAATCTGGTGGCGCTGTCGGGGTTGTCGATTCCGAATTTCTGGCTTGGCATCATGCTGATCCTGCTGGTCTCGGTGAAATGGGGGCTGCTGCCTGCCTCGGGCTATGTCCCGCTGTCCGAAGACCCGCTGCAGTCGATCCGAACGATGATCATGCCCGCCTTCGTGCTGGGCACGGGACTGGCCGCCACGCTGATGCGCCATACCCGGTCGGCCATGCTGGGGGTGCTGCGCTCGGATTATGTGCGCACCGCGCGCGCCAAGGGCCTGAGCGAGCGTGTCGTGGTCATCAAGCATGCGCTGCGCAACGCGCTGGTGCCGATTGTCACGGTGACCACGCTGCTGTTTGGCGAATTGCTGGCCGGTGCCGTGCTGACCGAACAGATCTTCACCATCCCGGGCTTTGGCAAGCTGGTCGTCGATGCGGTGTTCAACCGCGACTACGCCGTGGTGCAGGGCATCGTTCTGTGCACCGCCGTGGCCTTCATCGCGATGAACATCCTGGCCGATGCCATCTATCGCATTCTCAACCCGCGCATGAGAGACGAGCAATGACCGCACTGACCGACACGACCCATCCGCCGCGCAAGCCCCGCAGCCGGGTCTGGCGCAAGCTGCGCGCCAACCCTTCGGCGCTGCTGGGGGCGGTTCTGGTGGGGTTCTTCACCCTGATCGCCGTGCTGGCGCCGGTGCTGCCGCTGCCCGGCCCGATGGAGACCGACTGGATGGCGGTGCGCAAGGCGCCCTCAGGCGCGCATCTGCTGGGCACGGACGAGATTGGCCGCGACGTGCTGGCGCGGATGGTCTGGGGCGCGCAGGCCTCGTTGCTGGCGGGGGTGGTGTCGGTGGCGATTGCGCTCGCCATCGGGATTCCACTGGGCGTGGCCGCGGGCTATGCGCGGGGCTGGACTGATGCCGTCATCAGCCGCGGGACCGAGGCGCTGCTGGCAGCGCCCTTCCTGATCCTGGCGATTGCGCTGGCGGCGTTTCTGGGGCCTTCGCTCAGCAATGCGATGATCGCGATCGGCCTGTCGGCGATGCCGGTCTTCGTGCGGCTGGCGCGGGGCCAGACGATGAGCGTGATGACCGAGGATTACGTCGAAAGCGCGCGCGCCGTGGGTCTTGGCCATATGGCGATCATCTGGCGCTACATCCTGCCCAACATCTTTCCGCCGCTGCTGGTGCAGGCGACGCTGACGGTGGCCACCGCGATCATCGCCGAGGCGTCGCTGTCGTTCCTGGGCCTGGGCCAGCAACCGCCGGCACCCTCCTGGGGCTCGATGCTGAACGTCGCCAAGAATTTCCTCGAACAGGCGCCCTGGATGGCGCTGTGGCCGGGCATCGCGATCTTCCTTGTGGTGCTGGGCTTCAACCTGCTGGGCGACGGGCTGCGCGATGCGCTGGACCCGCGCGACAGCTGACGGATTTGACAGATTTACCGACATTCCGTGCCCAACCGGGCCGGACAGACAGACGGAAGGACCATCATGACGTTCACCACACGCCCCGAAATCGCCGGGACATTCGGGGTTGCCACCTCGACCCACTGGATCGCCTCGGCAGTGGGCATGAGCCTGCTGGAACAGGGCGGCAACGCCTTTGATGCGGCGGTGGCCATGGGGCTTGTTCTGAATGTGGTCGAACCGCATCTGAACGGCCCGCTGGGCGATCTGCCGGTGATCTTCCGGCCTGCGGGCGCGGACGAGCCCACGGTGATCTGCGGGCAGGGCGTGGCCCCGGCGCGCGCCACCATCGCGCATTACCGCGCCGAGGGGCTGGACATGATCCCGGGCTCGGGCCTGCTGGCGACGGTCACGCCGGGGGCGTTTGATGGCTGGATGCTGCTGTTGCGCGATCATGGCAGCATGAGCCTGCGTCAGGTGCTGGAACCCGCGATCCATTATGCCGAGGCCGGTCACCCGATGCTGCCGCGTGTCTCGGCCACCATCGCCGGGCTGGCCGATTTCTTCCGCGAGGAATGGCCGACCTCGGCCGCGACCTGGCTGCCGGGCAATGCGGTGCCGCAGGCGGGCGCGCTGTTTGCCAACCCCGATCTGGCCGCGACCTGGCGCCGTCTGGTGGCCGAGGGGGAAACCGTCACCGGCCGCGAGGCGCAGATCGACAAGGCACGCGCGGCCTTCTCGCAGGGCTTCGTGGCCGAGGCGATCGACGCCTGGATGAAGGATGCCTGCGTGATGGATGCCGCAGGCGGGCGCCGCAAGGGCGTGCTGAGCGGGCAGGACATGGCGGAGTGGAGCGCCACCTATGAACGCCCGCTTTCCGTCGATTATGGCGACTGGACGGTGTACAAGACCGGACCCTGGGGGCAGGGGCCGATGCTGCTGCAGGCGCTGCGGATTCTGGAGGGCACCGGGATCGAGGCGATGGACCCGAACGGCGCCGAGTTCGTGCATACCGTCACCGAGACCCTGAAACTGGTGATGGCCGACCGCGAGGCCTATTACGGCGACCCGGATTTCACGGAAATCCCGATGGATGTGCTGCTGTCGCGCGACTATGCGCAGGCGCGCCGCGCGCTGATCGGGCCAACCGCCTCGCTGGAACAGCGCCCCGGCCGGGTTCCGGGATACGAGGCCTGGGCCGATGCCGCGATTGCCCGGGCGGGCACGCAGACCGCGCAAGAGGCGGGCGCCGGGGCGGGCGAGCCCACGATGGCGCATCTGACCGAAAAGCGCGGCGATACCGTGCATCTGGATGTCATCGACCGCTGGGGCAACATGGTGTCGGCCACGCCCTCGGGCGGGTGGCTGCAATCCTCGCCGGTGGTGCCGGGGCTGGGGATGCCGCTCAACAGCCGGGCGCAGATGTTCTGGCTGGACGAAGGGCTGCCGACCTCATTGGCGCCGGGGCGGCGGCCGCGCACGACGCTGACGCCCTCGATCGGGCTGCGCCGCGATGGCGCGGCGCTGGCCTTCGGCACGCCCGGCGGCGATCAGCAGGACCAGTGGCAGCTGATCTTCTTCCTGCGGCTGGTGCATCAGACCGCGAACCTGCAGGCGGCCATCGACGCGCCGCTGTTCCACACCGCGCATAACCAGGCCTCGTTCTATCCGCGCGGTACCCGGCCGGGGCACCTGATGCTGGAGCCGAACTTCGGCGAGGCGGTGATTGCCGATCTGCGCGCGCGCGGTCACCGCATCGAGGTGGCCGAGCCCTGGACCGTGGGTCGCCTGACCGCGGCGCAGCGCGATCCGTCCGGGCTGCTGCGGGCGGCGGCGACGCCGCGCCTGATGCAAGCCTATGCCATCGGCCGATAAGGAGGCGCTCAGATGACCTGGTCCATTGTTGCGCGCGACCCGCAGACCGGCAATTTCGGCATCGCCGTCGCCACGCGGTTCTTCGCGGTGGGATCGCTGCTGCCGCATATCCGGGGCGGGCAATGCGCGGTCGCTACGCAGGCCTTCATCAGCCCGCTCTGGGGGATGGAGGCAGCGGACCGGCTGGCCGCAGGCGAGGCGCCGGAAGCGGTGATCGCCGATCTGACCGCCCGCGACCGCGGGCAAAGCCAGCGCCAGATCCATATGATCGACGCGCGGGGCCGGATCGGGGCGCATACCGGGGCGGCCTGCATCGACTGGTGCGGGCAGGTTCAGGCCGAGGGGGTCTCGGTCGCGGGCAATATGCTGGCCAACGGACAGGTCATCGCGGACACGCTGGCGTGCTATCTGGATCATCCCGATCTGCCCTTCGCCGAACGGCTGCTCGGCGCGATGGAGGCGGGCGAGGCCGCGGGTGGCGACAAGCGCGGCAAGCAATCGGCGGCGCTGCGGATTCATCGCAGCGAAGATTACCCCTGGATCGACATTCGCGCCGACGATCACCCCGACCCGCTGGCCGAACTGCGCCGGCTGTATGACGTTGCGCATGAACGCTATCTGATCGTGGCGGATGCGATGCCGACGCGGGCGAATTTCTCGGGCGTCACCGACCGCACCGAGATCGACCGCGCCATCGCCGCCGAAGAGGCGCGGCGCAAGGCCTTGGTGCAGAAATGACAGGCGCGGGCAGGGCAGGGACGACCCGCCTTGCCCCGCCGCATCAGAAGGTGGCGGGCGTGGCCACCCACAGGATGCGCGTCACCCCGGGGTCGATGTTGCGGTAGCGATGCGGCAGGTTCGAGGCGAAGAAGAAACTGTCGCCCGGCCCCAGGAAGTGGCTTTTGCCGTCGACGATCAGCTCGGCGCGACCTTGCAGCACATAGCCCACTTCCTGACCCGCGTGCTGGATGTCGCCGCCGCTGTCGGCGCCGGGTTCCAGCGTGTGGATATTGGCGTCCAGCATCAGTTCGGGGAAGGTGGGCGTCAGCCGTTCCAGCAAGATCGCCGGGGCCTCCGCCGCATGGCTGACCCGGACCGAGGGCCGCGCGTCGGCGCGCATCAGGCTGATGTCGTCATGGCTGGCCTCGCCCGCGAACAGATGCACGATCGAGGTGTCCAGCGCCGCCAGAATCCGGTGCAAGGTGCGCAGCGAGGGCGCGGCCTGATCGTTTTCGATCTTCGACAGCATAGAGGGGGAACAGCCGACCTCTTCGGCCAGCATCCGCAGCGTTTTCTTCTTGGCCTTGCGTGTCTCGCGCAGCCGCCGGCCCAGATCCGACATCGTGCTGGTGCCCGACATGCCGGGGCCCGAGTCGCCCTGTGCATCATCGTCTGTGGCCCGGTCCTGCCCGATTTCCCCGCTCATTCCCTCAATTCCTGCCTGCAAATGCAGCATGTCGGGAATGGTATTCACTTTTGTTGAGTTTCACCCCAAAAAAGTTGAATGGCATTCAAGTTGCTGCATCAATTTTTGTGTCCGGGTCAAATCGCCCGCAGGTAATTTCGAGGAAAGTGGAATGAAATTCAATATCGGAACCAAGTTTCACCGCATCGTGCTGGCGGCTGGCGCCTGTGCGGGCCTTGCATGCGGCACCGCGGCCACGGCGAAAGAGACCGTCGCACTAGGCTTCATCGGCCCGCTGACCGGGGGCGTGTCGTCGGTCGGTCTGGGCGGGCGCAACTCTGCCGAGCTGGCGATCCGGCTGCGCAACGCCGACCCGGCCGCGAAATACAGCTACGAATTGGAAGCGCTGGATGACGAATGCAAGCCCAATGTCGGCGTGCAGGTCGCGACCAAACTGGCCACCAACCGCAAGCTGGCGGGGGCCGTGGCACATTACTGTTCGGCGGTGGCGATGGGGACGGTCGATGTCTATCACCGCTTCGGCCTGCCGATGACGGTCTGGGGCGCGGTGCTGCCCGACATCACCTATGGCAATGACTACCCCGAGATCACGCGCGTGAACGGCACGATGATCAACCAGAACGAAACCGCCGCGAAATTCATGACCGGGCTTGGCTACAAGACCTTCGCGATCATCCATGACACCACCGATTACGGCAAGGGCCACAACAGCTATCTGTCGAAGTTCCTGGCGGAAGATGGGGCGACGGTTGTGGGCGCCTTCGGTGTCAGCGCCGATCAGCAGGACTTCACCGCCGAACTGACGCAGGTGAAGGCGCTGAACCCCGATGTGGTGGTCTACGCGGGCCTGACGCCGGGCGGCGTGCGGGTGCGCCAGCAGATGGCCAAGCTCGGGATCACCGCAGTGTTCCAGGGCGTGTCGGGGATCAAGTCGGATGCCTATTTCGAGGGGCTGGGCGGCGATCTGGCCGAAGGCACGCTGACCTTCCTGGAAGGGGCGCCTGCGGAAAAACTGCCCGGCGGTGCGTTCTTCCTGACCGAATACGAGAAGGCCGGGTTCAGCACCCCGCCCGAGGCCTATGGCCCCTTCGCCTTTGCCGCGATGAACCTGCTGATCGACGCGGTCGAAGCGGTCGGCCCCGATCGCAAGGCGATTGTCGAATATATGGGCACCGTCAAGGATCACGAGTCGATCACCGGCCTGATCACCTTCGACGATCACGGCCAGAACACCGTGGCGCTGATTACCGGCTATGTCGCGCAGGACGGCAAATGGGTCGTCTGGGAAGACAGCGACTATGCCAAGGGCACGCGCTCGCTGCCCGCGCCCAAATGATCCACCGACCCGCGATGCGGCAGGCCGGAAGGCCGCGCCGCATCGCCCCTTTTCAAGGAAAGACGACACGATGGATTTCGGACTGATCGCGCAATACCTGGCCAACGGCATTCTGCTGGGCACGATGTATGCACTGGTGGCGGTGGGCTTCACCCTGTTCTTCGGCGTGCTGGATGTCATCAAGTTCAGCCATGGCGACGTGCTGATGCTGGGCACCTTCATCGGCTTCACCGCCTGGATGGGGCTGGCGGCGATCGGCGTGACCAACCCCTGGGTGCAATTGCTGGGCGTGCTGATCTGCAGTCTGGGCGGCACCGCCCTGATCGGGGCGGCGATTGCGAAATGGCTGGTGCTGCCGCTGAAGAAGGCGCCGCAGCTCAACACGCTGCTGATCACGCTGATGCTGGGCACCGCGATCCGCGAGGCGGTCCGTCTGTTCTATCCCAATGGCTCCAACCCCAAGGCGTTTCCCGCGCTTCTGCCCGATGCCGCGGTCGAGCTGGGCAGCTTCTCGTTGCGCGCCGACAGCGTGATCCTGGTGCTGGCGGGGCTGGGGCTGATCGGTGTGCTGAGCCTGGTCATCAACCGCACCCGGCTGGGTCTGGCGATCCGCGCCGTGGCGCAGGACGAGGAAACCGCCCGGATCATGGGCATCAATTATACGCTGGTGGTTCTGGCCACCTTCGCCATCGGCTCGGGCGTGGCGGCCTTCGCAGGGATCATGAACGGGCTTTACTACAACGAGATCAACTTCGGCATGGGGCTGATCCTGGGGCTGATCGGCTTTTCCGCGGCGATCATCGGGGGGCTTGGCAACCTGTATGGCGCGATTCTGGGCGGGTTCCTGTTCGCGGGCCTGCAGGTGATCGGGGCGGCGCTGCTGCCTTTCGCCTCGGCCTACAAGGACGTGTTCGCCTTTGCCGTCGTCATCGCGCTGATGGCGTGGAAACCGACCGGGCTGATCCCCGAACGCTCCAGTGACAGGGTGTAATCACATGACCGATTTTCCGATCTCTTCCACCGCCGCCGCCGCGCGCCCCTGGGCCGCCGGGGCCGCCGTGATCGTGACCGCCGGGGTCTATGCCTGGGCGCTGCTGGTGGCCGAAGAAACCTGGCAGGTGACCGGGCTGCTGGTGCTGGCCGTGGCCGCGGTTCTGGCCGCGCTGAAGAGCGGCTTCGCGCGGCGCCTGCATCAGGACTGGACCGCATCCGAGCCGCGGCTGAACCGGCTGGCCTTTGCCACGCTGATCGTGCTGATCTTCGCCTTGTCGGATGCGCATTTCGCGCTGTTGATGGTGGCGACGACGCTGTTGTATTTCACTGCTGCGATGGGGCTGAACATCCAGTTCGGCTTTGCTGGCATGGCGAATTTCGCGGGGGCTGCGTTCTTCGGGGCGGGGGCCTATACCGCCGCCGTGCTGGGCACTGTCACCGCTGTGCCGCCCCTGCTGACGCTTGCCATCGGTGGCGCGGTTGCGCTGGTGTTGAGCCTGCCCCTGTTGCTGCCGATCCTGCGCACCACGGGCCATTATGCGGCGGTCGTGACCATCGCTTTCGGCGTGCTGTTCCGCACCTTTCTGGAAGTGAACGAGATCCTCGGCGGTCCGCAGGGGTTGATGGTGGCGCCGATGCGGCTGTTTGGCTGGGATTTCAACAGCGCGCCGGTGATCGGCGGTTACGAGATGTCCTTCTATGTCAATTATGCGCTGCTGGCGGCGGCGCTGGCCGGACTTGTCTTCGTTCTGGTGCGGCGGTTGGAGCGTAGCTGGATCGGCCTGCATATGGATGCGGTGCGGCTGGATGAAACCGCTGCGGCCTGTTTCGGTGTGCCGATTGCGCGCATCAAGCTGACGGCCTTTTTGCTGGGGAACGCGATCCTTGGCGTCAGCGGCGCGCTGTACGGGATGATGATTTCCTTCATCGCGCCGGCGTCCTTCACCTTTTCGGACAGCCTGTTGCTGGTGTCGATCGTGCTTCTGGGCGGACTTGGCAGCCTGTGGGGCAGCGCGGTGGCGGCGGCGATCGTGGTGCTGCTGCCCGAAAAGCTGCAACTGCTGCAGGAATACCGGTTCCTGCTGTTCTCGATCTTGGTGATGCTGGTGCTGCTGTTCCGCCCCGATGGCATCCTGCCGCGCCCGCTGCGGACCTTCTTTGCCAGCCGGAGGGCGGGGAAATGACCCAGACACTTCTTGAATTCCGCAATATCGTCAAACGTTTCGGCGGGGTAACGGCGCTCGATGATTTTTCGATGCGCTTGGGGCAGGGGGAAATCCTGGGCCTGATCGGGCCGAACGGCTCGGGCAAGACGACCAGCTTCAACGTGCTGACCGGGATCTATCCGGCCACCGCCGGGCAGGTGCTGTTCGAGGGGCGCGACATCACCAATGCCGCCGCGCGCGCGGTCTATGAGGCGGGGATCGTGCGCACCTTCCAACGCTCGCGCCTGTGCCTGCCGCTGTCGATCTATGACAACATCATGATTGGCGACACCGCGCGACTGACCGGCAGCCTGTGGTCGAACCTGATTTCGCGCAAGCGGTTGCAGGGGCAGATCGACACCTCGTATCGGCTGGCGCGCGATCTGGTGGGCGGTTTCTCGGGGCATCTGGCGGACCGGATGGATCAGCCGGTCGGCGCCCTGCCGATGATCGAGCGACGCCGGATCGAGATTTGCCGCGCGCTGATTTCCGGCCCGCGGCTGTTGCTGCTGGACGAGCCCTCGGCCGGGATGACGCATGATGAAACGCATCAGTTGATGGACGACATTCTGGCGGTGCGCGCGCGTGGCGAAGGCCTGTCGATCATCATCGTGGAACATGAAATGGGCGTGATCGAGAGGATCACCGACCGCTGCATCGTGCTGAGCTACGGGCGCAAGATCGCCGAGGGCACCTATGCCGAAGTGGCGGCCGATGCCGAGGTGCAAAACGCCTATCTGGGAGCGGACTGATGGCTGGGATCGAAATTCGCGGGCTGCGGGCGGCCTATGACAAGGCCGATGTGTTGCATGACGTATCGCTGAACGTGGCGCCGGGGCAGATCACCTGCCTGCTCGGCTCGAACGGGGCGGGGAAATCGACGCTGATCCGCGCCATCCTGGGGCTGACCCCGCCGCACAGCGGGCAGATCCTGCTGGAGGGCGAGGACATCACCGGGCTGGCCACGCACAAGGTGATCGCGCGCGGCATCGCCGCGATCCCCGAGGGGCGGCGGATGTTTCCCAAGATGACAGTGACCGAGAACCTGCGGCTGGGGGCGTTTCAGGTCACCGACGCGGCGCTGATCCGGCAGCGGCTGGACACGGTCTTTGCCACCTTCCCGCGTCTGGCCGAACGGCGCGATCAGCTGGCGGGCACCATGTCGGGCGGCGAGCAGGCGATGGTCTCGATCGGGCGCGGGCTGATGGGCGGGCCGAAGATCCTGCTGATCGACGAGCCGTCGCTGGGGCTCTCGCCGCTTTACGTCAAAGAAAACTTCCGCATCATCAAGGACATCCGCGATCAGGGCATCACCGTGTTTCTGGTGGAACAGAACGTGCGTCAGACGCTGGCGATTGCGGATTACGGTTATGTCCTGTCGGGGGGCAAGCTGGTGGCGCAGGGCCCGGCCGCCGATCTGGCGGGGGATGAAGCCGTGCGCGAAGCTTATTTCGGGTGAAATCATGGATGTCATCGAACTGACGCAACGTCTGATCGCCTTCGACACGGTGAACCCGCCTGGGGCGGAACGTCCGGCGATGGAGTTCTGCGCGGGTCTTCTGGCGGCGGGCGGTTTCGACTGCCGGATGATCCCGCAGGGGCCGGGGCGGTGCAACCTGATCGCCACGCGCGGCACTGGAACGGGGCGGGCGCTCGGCTTCACCGGTCATCTGGATACGGTGCCTTTGGGGGCCGCGCCCTGGGCCTTTGCGCCCCATGCCGGGACGGTCCTGGACGACCGGCTTTATGGCCGGGGCAGCACCGATATGAAGGGTGGCGTCGCGGCGTTCATGGTCGCCGCGCTGGACGCACCGCCGCCGCCGGGGGGCGTGGCGCTGCTGTTGACCGCGGGGGAAGAGACCGGCAGCGACGGCGCGCGCGCCATGGTTGGCGCCGGGCCGCTGCCGCCGATCGGCGCGCTGATCGTGGCCGAACCGACCGAGAACCGCGCCGTGCCCGGGCACAAGGGCGCGCTGTGGCTGCGGCTGCGGGTCCATGGCGTGACCGCGCATGGTTCGATGCCCGAGCGCGGGGTGAATGCGATCGGTCTGGCCGCCCGCGCGCTGGCACGGATCGAGGCGCTGGACCTTGGGGCGGCGCATCCGGTGATGGGGGCGCCCACGCTGAACATCGGAACGATTGCGGGGGGGCTGAACACCAATTCGGTGCCGGATCTGTGCGAGGTGACGCTCGATCTGCGCTCTGTCCCCGGGGTCGCGCATACCGATCTGATCGCGGCGATCCGGGCGCTGTTGCCCGCAGGAACCGAGGTCGAGCCACTGATCGACCTGCCCGCGGTCTGGACCGACCCGGCAACGCCCTGGCTTGGCGCCATCACCCGCGCCAGCGCCGCGATTTCCGGCGCGCCCACCGACCCCGTGGCGATGAGCTATTTCACCGACGCCTCGGTCTTTACCCCAGCGCTGGATGGGGTTCCGACTGTCATTCTGGGCCCGGGCGATCCCGCGATGGCCCATAAAACCGATGAATATGTGTCCATTGCCCGCCTGCACGAGGCAGTCGCGATCTATCGCGGGGCGCTGGCCTGTTGGGAGAGTGAGCGATGAAAGACCGAAGCGCGGATTTGCCCGGCGCGTTGGAGACCTGCCGCGCCATCGCGCAGGGTGAATGGAGTGCCGAGGCCGCACTGCGCGCCCGGCTCGATCGCTGCGCGGCGTTGGAGGACGATCTGGGCGCCTGGGTGCATATCGACGCGGCCGGGGCCCTGGCGGCGGCGCGGGCGCTGGACCAGGGGCCGGTGCGGGGCAAGCTGCACGGGGTGCCGGTCGGGGTGAAGGATATCTTCGCGGTCCGCGACCTGCCCTGGCGCTGCGGCTCGCCGATCTGGCGCGACCGGGTGGCGGATTTCGACGCGGGCGCAGTCGCGCTGGCGCGGCAGGCGGGTGCGGTGATCCTGGGCAAGACCGAGACCACGGAATTTGCGGGTTATCAGCCCGCGCGCACCCGCAACCCGGTGGTGCCCGGCGCGACGCCCGGGGGCTCGTCTGCGGGCTCGGCGGCGGCGGTGGCGGCGGGGATGGTGCCGATCGCGCTTGGCACGCAGACCTCGGGCTCGATCATCCGTCCGGCCTCGTTTTGCGGGGTGGTGGGGTTCAAGCCCTCGTTCGATCTGATCGAGACGGGCGGCATCAGCGTCTTCGCGCGCAGCTTCGACACGGTCGGCGTCTTTGCCCGCACGGTGCCCGATGCAGCGCTGGCGGTCGAGGCGCTGAGCGGGCTGGAGTTGCAACCCGAAGACGGGATGGGGGCGATTGCGCTGTCGACCCTGCGCAGCCCGGTCTGGGATGCGGCCAGCCCCGAGATGCAGACCGCCTGGGTCGAGTTTGCCGACCGGCTTGCGCTGCGCACCCGGCTGCGGCACGCGCCGTTTTCCGAAGGTCTTTATGATGCGATGGCCGGGATCCCCGCGCTGCATGCGCGGATCATGGCGGCCGAAGCGGCGCAGGCGCTGGCCTATGAAGCGATGATCGCGCCCGATCAGCTGTCGCAGGGGTTGCAGGCGCAGATCGCGCAGGGCGCCGCGCAATCGTCCGCGCAACGCCATGCCGACCGGGCGCAGATGATTGCGCTGAGGCAGCGCGCGATGGCCGAGACGCGCCCGGGCGACATCTGGCTGACGCCCGCCACCCCCGGTGCCGCGCCGCCCTTCGACAGCGGCACGGGTGATCCGATCTTCAACCGGATCTGGTCATTGCTGGGTTTTCCCTGCTGCACGGTGCCGATCCTGCGCGACCCCGCGCGCCGCCCGATGGGGGTGCAGGTCGTGGGCCGCCATGGCGATGACCGCGCGGTGCTGAGCGTGGCGCACTGGCTGCTGGAGCGGTTCGGCGCAGGTGTCTGAGCCGGCCTGACGACCGCAAAAAGACCGGCGACATCCCTGCCGCCGGTCTGAATCTTGCCACCTGTCCCGGTGTTATTTCGCCGACAGAAGTTCGGGCACCGACAGCAGGATAAATTCGTTCTGCGCCGCCTGGCCGATCTCGCGCCCGCCCGAGAAGGGCAGGTTGTTGTCATTGGCGACCATGATATGCGTTTCGTCCACGCGGGCCACGTCCTCGATGGTGAAGAACGGGAAGGTGAACGGCCCTTCGGCGGGTTTCAGGCCGGGCAGGGCCTTGCCGTCCGGGTCCTGAATGTTCATCAGGTCGATATGGCCGATGCGGCGGATGAAGCCGTCCGCGTCGATATCGGCGGTGTCGAGCAGGACGATGTTCTTCACGCGGGCCGGGTTCGGGAAGCAGGCGCTGGTGTCGCTCGCGCCCTCGGCACAGGCTTTGGCCGCGTCGCCCTCGCCATTGTCACGTTCGATCACCAGCGCGCGGGTCGCGTCGATGAAGTTGAAATCGCCGATCGCCTTGGCGCCCTCGGACAGCTTGAACTTGAAGCTTTGGCCGGTCCAGTCCTGCGCGGCGGTGTCGAAGGTGATGACACGCAGGAAATCGCCTTCGGTTTCGCCGCCTTCGACCAGCAGCGGTTTTTCCAGCATCGCCCACAGCAGCCCGGTGTCGGGTTGCAGCGCCATGCCTTCATAGCCGCCCGAACGCTGCACGCGGAAGTCCTTGCCCGCTTCGGCCGGAACCCGAACGCCGGGGGTATCCGGCCCCGCGATCACCGCGCCGTCAAGTTTGGTCTCGAAGACCCCGAGCACGCGCCCATCCAGCGCCACGCGCAGCAGATAGGGGCCGAATTCCTCGCCGATCCAGATCTCGCCGTTCAGATACTGGATGCTTTCGGGGTCGAAATCCGCGCCGGTCAGATAACGCGCCTCGCTCGCCTCGTTGGCGATGCGGAACGGGATCTTGCCGTCGGGGTCATGCAGGAAGACGGTTTCCTTGCGCGCCACGGTGCCGGTGGTGAAATCGGGCATCATGCGATGGAAGAACAGCGCCGCATCGGGGCTGTTGAGCTTGGAGCCGAAGCCGTTGTCGGTCAGCACGAACCAGCTGCCATCCTCGGCGCGGTTCATCGCGAAGCCCGACATGCCCTGCACCGGCTGGCCCAGGAAGGGCAGCGCGATGCCGGTGTCGTGGCCGCCATAGCTTTTGCCGACATTGCCCATCACGCTCATCGGCTGATCGTTGCGGGCGGTGCCGGTGAACTTGCCCGAGACCCACAGATCGCGCGGGGCATCGGCGGGCGGGGCCACCATGCTCAGCGCGGGCAGATAGGCGTGACCGGCCAGGGTGGCGGGAAACACGTCTTCGGCCAGGGCCGGGGTGGACAGGGCGGTGCAGGCCGCCAGAAATGCGAGTTTGAAACGCATCGGAAACTCCTTTGATTTGCCTGCACGGGGTAGCCGCATCGCATGACGCTCAGGCGGCGATGGGGTAAAGCTTTCTTGACGCGGAAAAGACACCGCCCGCCGCCCGGCGGTGCGGAGGGCGTTATGGGCGCGCGCGCAGGCCCGGGCTCAGGTGTCCGGCGTGGTCCCGGGGGGCGGCGCCGGTACTTTCGGGCGTTCCGCCGCGCCCCAGAAGCCGTCGATCTTGCGGTTGATCCAGGCAAGCCCGGCCAGCGCCAGCCCCAGCCCGACGAAGGACACCACCCGCGTCAGCCCCGACAGCCCGCTCATGTCGATCAGGAAGACCTTGGCGATGGTCAGCGCGACCCCGGTCATCGCCGCGCGCCGCATCCAGCCCGAGCGGCGCAAGACCGCCACGGCCAGCAGCCCCAGCGACACCGCCAGCATCGCCACCGTATAGCTGTAAAGTTCGCCATCCGAAGGGCCGGGCTGCCACAGTTCCGGCCCGCGCCAGAGCCTGCGGATTTCGACAAATCCCCAAAGCAGCACAAACAGCGCCGCACTTGCCCCCAGAACCGGACGCAGCATCCGCGCCAGCGGGCGCCCCGGCTGACCCAGGGCCCAGGACCCGACGCCCAGCGTCGCGGCCAGTGGCAGGAAGGCCAGCGTCAGGCTGTCGAAGATCGGCGGGCCCAGAACCCTGTCTGCCCACTCGAAGGTCAGCATTTCGGATGTCGTGGTGCTCAGCCGCAGTGCGAAGATCAGCGCGACCCCGCCAGAGATTGCGGCAAAGACCGCGCGCAGCCTGCGCAGCAGCGATGCGCTCGCGGCCAGTCGCCACATCTGCCCCAGGGCCGAGCCTGCCCAGATCGTGGCGCTCAGCCCCTGCATCCAATGGGTCGAGAAGGCGTCTTGCGTGCCGATCGCGCGGGCAAGGGCCAGCATTGCAATCAGGGCCGCCGTGGTGAGCAGCGCGGATTCAGCCACCGCCCGCAGCGCGCCCCTCTCGGCGCGGGCGAGGCGACGGGTCGCTTCGAACCCGGCCAGCGCGCCCAGATGGCCAAGCAGGAATTCACCCCAGCTGGCGACGTGCAGGCTGTGATCGAGGCCCGGGTCCACCAGCAGCCGATACCCGATCACCGCGGCTCCCAGTTGCGCGATCCAGGCCAGTGCGGGCAGGGCGAAGCGGCGGTCCACCGCGCTTGTCAGCGCCATCAGCAGCGCCAGCCCCAGCGTCAGCGCGGCCTTGCTCAGCAGCAGGAAGAAGGCCAGCGCGATCATCAGCGTGGCCGCCGCGGCAAAGAGCCCGGTATCGCGCGCGCGGGTGGGGCCGCCCAGCCGGGCGCGCCGCTCGGCCATCAGCACCAGAACCGCGGCGCTGACCATCGCGGCCATCGCCCAGGGCGCATTGCCGATCACCAGACGCGGTTGCCACAGGAATTCGAGCGTCAGTGCCGTCGCGGGCAGGATCGCGGCCGAAATCAGCGCCCAGATCAGGCTGGCCTCGGGGGGCGCATCGCTGCGGGTCCGCACCGTCCGGTGCAGCCGCCAAAAGGCTGCGGCCGCCATCGTCGCCGCGGCCGCCATCACCCACCACAGCGCCGTCGGCATATCGGTTTCCGGTGGTGCAAGACGATAGCTGTCGAACCCGGAAAACAACGCCGTGCCCAGGATCGGTTGCGCGGCCAGTGCGGCCAGGAAGCCCGCCGTGGGCAGAGAGATGGCGCCATCCAGCGCCGGTGCCCGATGAAGCCACAGCGCGATCGCGACAAACAGCCCCGCAAGGGCGGCAAGGCCCAGACCGGCGTCGGCGGGGCTGCCTGCGCGGTCAAGGGCCACAAGCGTGGCGGCCCCCGTGGCGATCGCGATGCCTGCTGCGCCCAGCAACGTGGGAAACGCGGGCCGCGCGCCGCGCCGCGGCGGCCACAGGGGCGCCCCGGTTTGCACCGGTTGCAGCTGCCGTTCGGGCAAGATCAGTGCCCCGGCGGCCAGCACGAATGCCGCCCCGATGAACCCGGGCGCAAAGGTTGCATCGGCATGCACGGCCAGCAGCCCCAGCGTGGCCACACTCAAGGCCAGCGCCGATACCCAGGCCCAGCGGCGCAGGCTGTCGATCGCAAGCCCGGCCAGCCCGAGGATCGCGAAATACCCGTAAAGCGGTGTCGCATCCACATCGCTTGCGGCGACAAGGAACGGGGCAACCCCGGCCCCGAGCAGCCCCACCGCGGGTAGCACCGGCCCATAAAGCCAGCCCAGCACCACCGCGCCCGCCGCCACCAGCGCCACGCCGCTCAGCGCGGCGCCGGCTCCGATCAGCCCGTAAAGGGCGTTGGCCGACAGCAGGCCGATGAACAGAACCACCACACCGGCCCCGGCCAGGGTCGAGGGCAGATGGCGGATCGTGGGCGTTTCCACGTCCCCGTGACGGCGCCGCAACCACTCGCCCCCCGCGACAAGGGCAGCCCCGAGCGCGAGCGCGCCCAGAACGCGCATGGGCGGCGTCAGCAGCCCGCGCTCGACACCGTATTGCACCATGAACAGCCCGCCCAGCACCAGCGACAGCGCGGCGATTGCCAGCGTCCAATTCGCGCGCAGCCAGGCCCCGAGCCGTGCGACGTTTTCAGCGCGCAGCACATAGGACCGGGACGGCGGGGCGATGGGTTCCGGGCGGGGCGCTGGCGACGGTTGTTCGGTCATGCGCTCTGCCGCGTCTTGCCGGGGCAGGGCCAGCGCCGGCTCTTTCTCCGGCGCTGTCGCGGTTTCTGGCGCGGCGGGCCTGTCGGGCTGCTGGGCTGCGGGCGCGATGCGGGCGATCTCGGCTTCGAGCCGGGCGATCCGGTCCTTCAGGCCGCGCTGCCCAAGCAGCAGGACGGGCAGCCCGATCAGGATCATCAATCCATAAAGGATGCCCAAAAGACCCAGTAAAATCAGACCGCTGTCCATCGACTTGAAAACCCCGTCACATTCAATCCGCGCAGTCTGTTGCTTTTGCCCCTCAATATCAAGGCGCAGGCTGTCAATCCGGGGCGCGACGGGCCCCCGAACGGACGATGCAGATAACGTGCGGCGCTGGCGAAAATCGCCATGCCGGTAACGGCATGGCGCAGGGGATGGCGCGGCCTTCAGGCCGCGTGCCAGCGGCTGGGTCCGCCGGTCCAGTCCGGGAAGCCGGCCAGTTCGAGCGCGGCAAGATCGACGAGATCGCGATCTTCCTCTTGCGCGACGGCCGCCGCCCCGGCGCTCAGCAGCGCATGGGCGATCCGGTCCAGATCTTCGGCCGGAACGGGGCGGGTGGAGCGGGGCGGCGCACCTGCATCGGCCAGCTGCAGGGCGGGCAATCCGGCGCGCAGCGCGGCGTTGCGCAGCACGGGGGCCGTCACCCCGTTTTGCGACAGACGCTGTGCCTCGGCCAGGATGGCCGCGCCGATCCGCGCGGCCAGCGCCGCCTGCACCGGATCGCCCGCGTCGGCCGCACGCAGCCCCCGCTTGTTCAGCCGCTGGCGCAGGAAGAACCGGGTCGCAAGCAGGTTGCGCGCGGCGGGTGTGGTCAGAAGCGTGCCGAAATACCCGGCCTCGATCTGCAGGCCCTGCGCGATCGGCAGCCGCAGCCCTTCATAGACGCACGACAGGATCGCCGCCGCAGCCGGGCGGAACGGGCCCGCAGTGCTGGCGGCCTGGGCATTGGCAAAGGTGAAGGCGGTGAAGGCCTCGATGCTGTTGACGGGCAGGCCCGGCGGGCGAAAGCCGCGCTGATCCCAGGGCTGGATGGCGGGAACCCGGCCTGCCTCCAGCGCCGCGCGGGCGGCGGCCAGCAGTTCGGCGGCCGGAACCACCGCGTCCAGAAGCCCGATTTCCAGCGCCTGGGACGCGTCAATCGGTGTGCCGCCGGTCAGCAGGGGCAGGGCGCGCGCGATCCCGATCAGCCGGGGCAGACGCTGGGTGCCGCCCGCGCCGGGCAGCAGACCCAGACCGACCTCGGGTAGGCCGAAGCGCGCGTCGGGTGTCGCCGCGGCGATCCGGGTGTGACAGCCAAGCGCCAGTTCCAGCCCGCCGCCCAGTGCCGTGCCGGGCAGGGCCGCGCAGACCGGCTTGCCGCAGGTTTCGATCCGGCGGATCAGGGCGCCGAGACTGGCGAAACGGGCCGCCGCCTCGGGCGCGCTCAGCCCGGCGTCGAGCACCTGTGCGACCTCGGCCAGATCGGCGCCCACGACGAAGTTGGGCTTGCCCGATGTCAGGATGACCCCACGGATCTGCGGATCGGGGGCCAGACGGTCGAATTCGGCGGCAAGCGCGGCAGCCAGGTCGGTCGAGATGACATTCATGCTCCGCCCGGGCTGGTCGATCGTCACGGTGGCGATGCCGCAGGAAATTTCTGTGTTCAGCATGGCGACCTCCTCAGATCCGCTCGATGATGGTGGCCACGCCCATGCCCGCGCCGACGCACAGCGTGACGAGCGCGGTCGTCTGGCCGCGGCGTTCCAGCTCGTCCAGTGCGGTGCCCAGGATGATCGCGCCGGTGGCGCCCAGCGGATGGCCCATGGCAATGGCGCCACCGTTGACGTTGACCTTGCCGGGGTCGAGTTCCAGCGCCTCGATGAAGCGCAGGGCGATTGCGGCGAAAGCCTCGTTCACCTCGAACAGGTCGATATCTGCGGCGGTCATGCCCGCGCGCCTCAGGGCCTTTTGCGCCGCCTCTGCGGGGGCGGTCAGCATGATCGTGGGTTCCGAACCGATTTCGGCCCATGCACGAATGCGCGCGCGCGGGCGCAGGCCTGCCGCAGCCCCCGCCGCCGCCGTGCCCAGCAGAACCGCCGCCGCGCCGTCCACGATCCCCGAGGAATTGCCGGGGTGATGGGCATGCACGATCTCGTCGAGTTGCGGATACCGGTTCAGGGCGACGCGGTCGAAGCCCGCAGCCCCCATTCCGGCGAACGAGGGTTTCAGGCTCGCCAGGCTCTCGACACTGGTGCCGGGGCGGATGGTTTCGTCCTGCGCCAGCAGGATCTGGCCATCGCGCCCATGGACCGGCACCACAGAGCCCGCGAAATGGCCTGCCGCCCAGGCCGCGGCCGCGCGGCGGTGGCTTTCGGCGGCATAGCCGTCCAGCGCCCCGCGGTCATAGCCCCAAAGCGTGGCGATCAGATCGGCCGAGACCCCCTGCGGCACGAAATGTGTGGGCAGGGCCACCGCCGGATCGGCCCCCCAGGCGCCGCCATCCGACAGGATCGGCACCCGCGACATGCTTTCCACGCCGCCCGCCACGATCATGTCGGCCTGTCCGGCCATGATCTTGGCGGCGGCCATGTTCACCGCCTCCAGCCCCGAGGCGCAGAACCGGTTCACCTGAACCCCGGCCACGGTTTCGTCCCAGCCCGCGGCGATGGCGGCGATCCGGGGCAGGCACTGGCCCTGTTCGCCCACCGGGCCCACGATGCCCAGGATCACGTCGTCCACGCGGCCGGTGTCGGGAATGGCGCGCGCCTCCAGCGCCTGCAGAAGGCCGGTGGCCAGCCGCACGGGCGTCACGCTGTGCAGCGCGCCATCGGCCCGGCCGCGTCCGCGCGGGGTGCGCAGGTGGTCAAAGATGAATGCGTCGGTCATCGTATGCGCCTCACTTCGGGGGCAGGCGCAGCGCGCCGTCGATGCGGATCGTCTCGCCGTTCAGCATCTGGTTGGCCACGATATGCAGCACCAGATCGGCATATTCGGCAGCATTGCCCAACCGCGAGGGATAGGGCACCGAGGCCCCCAGACTGTCTTGGGCGGCCTGCGGCAGCGAACGCAGCATCGCGGTTTCGAAAATCCCCGGCGCGATGGTGCAGACCCGGATGCCAAGCGGCGCGAATTCGCGCGCGGCCGGCAGGGTCAGCCCGACGACCCCGGCCTTGGACGAGGCATAGGCGGTCTGGCCGATCTGGCCCTCATAGGCCGCGATCGAGGCGGTGTTGACGATCACGCCGCGCTCGCCGCCCTCCAGCGGATCAAGGGCCTGCGCATCCTGCGCAAACAGACGCAGCATGTTGAAGGTGCCGATCAGGTTGACCTCGATCCCGGCGCGATAGGCATCAAGCGACATCAGCCCCTGCTTGCCCAGCACCTTGCAAACGGGCGCGACGCCCGCGCAGTTCACCAGGATGCGGGCCGGGCCGTGCGCGGCGGCCGCGCGGGCGAAGGCGGCCTCGCCGCTGGCGGCATCGGATACATCGACCGGGATCGCGAGCCCGCCGATCTCGGCCGCGACACGGGCGGCGGCCTCTTCGCTCAGGTCGAACAGGGCGACACGCGCGCCGCCCGCGGCCAGCGCCCGGGCCGTTGCCGCGCCCAGGCCCGAGCCCGCGCCGGTGACGATTGCGGAGGTTCCGTTCAGTTTCATGGCAGGTCTTTCTTTCGCTGTGGTCCGTGCATCGGCGGGTCAGAACTCCCGCGCGATGATCTCTTTCATGATTTCGTTGGCGCCGGCATAGATCCGCTGCACCCGGCTGTCGGCGAACATCCGGGCGATCCGGTATTCCTCCATGAAGCCATAGCCGCCGTGCAGCTGCAGGCAGGCATCCAGCACCCGGCTTTGCATTTCGGTGGTGTGCAGCTTGGCCATCGAGGCATCGGCGGGGCCAAGCGTTCCGGCGATATGGCGCGCGATGCAGTCATCGACGAAGGTGCGGCTGACGCGCACCTCGCGCAGGCAATCGGCCAGCATGTGACGGGGCACCTGCAGATCCAGCAGCCGCCCGCCGAACGCCGCCCGGTCGCGGGCGTGGTCTAGCGTCAGCTCGATCCCGTGTTCGCTCATCGCCTGCGCGCCGACCGCAACGCCCAGCCGTTCCTGCGGCAGTTGGGTCATCATCTGGATGAAGCCCTGACCTTCGATGCCGCCCAGCAGGTTTTCGGCCGGAACCCGGACATTCTCGAAGAACAACTCGGCCGTGTCCGATCCCTTCATCCCGATCTTGTGCAGGTTGCGCCCGCGCGCAAACCCCGTGGCATTGGCGGTTTCCAGCACCAGAAGCGAAATTCCCTTGGCGCCGCGCGCGGGATCGGTCGAGCAGGCAACGATCACCAGATCGGCCATGATCCCGTTGGTGATGAAGATCTTCGATCCGTTGATGACATAGCTGTCACCATCGCGCCGGGCGGTGGTGCGCAGTGCCTTCAGATCGCTGCCCGCGCCCGGTTCGGTCATCGCGATCGCGCCGATCATCGCGCCGCTTGCCATCTGTGGCAGCCAGCGGGCCTTTTGCTCTGCGGTGGCATAGGCCAGCAGGTAATGGGCGACGATGGTGCCGTGAATGAGCTGCTGGAACGAGGTCAGCCCGCAATAGCCCAGTTCTTCGGCGATCACCGCCTCGAAAGCGAAATCGCCGCCCGAACCGCCGAAATCCTCGGGGATCGAGGGCAGGAGGGCGCCGATCTCTCCGGCCATCTGCCAGAACTCGCGGTCCACGAAGTTCTGCGCACGCCAGCGCTCTTCGCGGGGCAGGGCCTCGTCGGTCAGAAAGCGGCGCAGGGCCGCGCGAAACAGGGCCGCTTCCTCGGTTTCCCAAGGGCGGCGGGGTCGCAGATCCATCGGTTTGTCCTTTCGTGCGGGGATCAGGCGTAAAGCGCCTCGATTTCCGGGTCGTATTTCTTGAAGATATTGGCGCGGCGCACCTTCATCGTGGCGGTCACCTCGTCGTCGTCATGGTCCAGTTCCTTGGTCAGCAGGTGGAATTTGCGCACCTGCGCGACCTGCGCGAGGCTGGCGTTATGGGCCTGCACCTCGCTGTCGATCAGCGCCACGACCCGCGGGTTTTCCACCAGCGAGCGATAGGTGGTGTAGGCAAGCCCCTGTTCCTCGGCCCATTTGCCGACGATCTCGGCGTCGATCTGGATCAGCGCCGAGACGAATTTGCGCCGCTCGCCGATGACGATGCATTCCTTGATGAAGGGGCTCGATTTCATCGTGTTCTCGATTTCCGAGGGGGACAGGTTCTTGCCGCCCGCGGTGATCATGATGTCCTTGAGCCGGTCGACGATGCGGAACTGCCCGTCGGTCTGGCTGACCACATCGCCGGTATGCAGCCAGCCGTCGCGCATCGCCTGTGCGGTCGCCTCGGGGTTGCGGTAGTAACCCGCAAAGACGGTTTCACCGCGCATCTGCAATTCGCCCTGTTCCCCGATGCGCACCTCGGCATTGGGGATCGGCACCCCGACCGAACCGGGCTCCAGCCGGTCCAGACGCTGCGCCAGGGCCACGCCCGAGGTTTCGGTCGCGCCGTAGACCTCGATCAGGGGCAGGCCGATGGTGCGGAAATACTGCACGATCTTGGGCGAGATCGGCGCGGCGCCGGTCAGCACCAGACGCGCCCGGCGCAGGCCTACGAAATTCTGCAGTGCGCGGAACACCAGCCAGTAATAGAACTGGAAGGTCGCCTTCTGGCGCAGGCTGCGGCGGGCAGGGGGCACGTTGGCAAAGCCCTCGCAGGCGCGCAGCGCGCGTTCGTAGATCGCCTTGCGCAGCCCGCCCGCCTCCAGCACGCCGATATGGATCGAAGAGTGCATCTTCTCCCAGATCCGCGGGACGCCCAGAAAGGTGGTGGGGGCGACCTCGCGCAGGTCTTCATGCACGGTGCGCAGGCTTTCGCCGAAATCCACCCTGGAGCCCGCATAGATGGGGGTCATCGTGGTCAGCATCTGTTCGGCCACATGGCACAACGGCAGATAGGACAGATGGGTGTCGCGCGCGCTCAGCCCCAAGGTCTGCTGCACCGCGAAGGCCTGCGCGCGCAGGTTGCGATAGGACAGCATCGCGCCCTTTGGTTTGCCCGTCGACCCCGAGGTGTAGATCATCAGCGCGATGTCATCGAGCCGCTGCTGTGCCAGTGTCTCGGGCACCAGACCCGGCGCGCGGGCCCGATCGGCCGCACCGTCGGATTCAAGCTGCGCGAACGAGATGACCAGATCGGCGGGATAGCTGCGCATCCCCTTGGGTTCGATCACCACGATGCGGTGCAGCGCGGGCAGGCTGTCGCGCACCTCGATGACCTTGTCGACCTGCTCCTGATCCTCGCAGATCACCACCTCGGCGCCGGAATGTTCCAGCACATAGCCAACCTCATTGGCGGGCGAGGTTGCATAGACGCCGACGGTGACCGCGCCGCACAGGCCCGCGCCCATCTGCGCCAGCACCCATTCGATGCGGTTTTCCGACAGCACCGCGACATGGCCGCCACGCCCGACCCCGAGCGCACGCAGCCCGTGCGCCAGATCGGCCGAGCGTTCGAAATAGCTGCGCCAGCTGGTCGGGTTCCAGATCCCGTAATCCTTTTGCCGGATCGCCGTGCGCGCCCCCAGACGTTCGGCATTCTGCGCCAGCATTTGCGGCAGGGTCAGTTCGGGCAGGGTATTTGGCGTCATTGCGGTCTCTCTCAGGACAGCCAGCGCTTGCGGCGCTTGTAATGCTTGATGTTGCGATAGGATTTTTCGCCGCCGTGGCCACCATGGCCGAGGTAGAATTCGCGCACGTCCTGGTCGTGCATCAGCTTTTCGGTCGGCCCGTCGAGCTGGATCTTCCCGGTTTCCATGATGTAGCCGTAATGCGCGATGGCCATGGCGACATTGGCGTTCTGTTCGACCAGCAGCATCGACACGCCGGTCTGGCGGTTGATCCGCCCGATGATGGTGAAGATCTCTTCCACCAGCAGTGGCGACAGCCCGAGCGAAGGCTCGTCGAGCAGGATCAGCTTGGGCTGGGCGATCAGCGCGCGGCCGATGGCCAGCATCTGCTGTTCGCCCCCCGACATGTAGCCCGCGCGCTGGTGGCGGCGTTCGTGCAGCCGGGGGAAATAGTCATAGACCAGATCGAAGGGCGTGCGCGCGACGCCGCGCCCCGACAGCGCAAAGGTGGCGGCGGTCAGGTTTTCCTCGACCGTCAGATCCTCGAAGATGCGCCGCCCCTCCATGATGTGAAACAGCCCCGCCCGCACCAGATCGTGCGGGCGCATCCGGGAAATATCCTGTCCGTCGAACAGGATACGCCCGGCGCTCAGGGCGCCGTCCTCAAGCCCCAGAAGCCCCGAGATCGCCTTGAGCGTGGTGGATTTGCCCGCCCCGTTGGAGCCGAGCAACGTCACCACCTTGCCTTTCGGGACCGACAGGGACAGGCCGCGCAGGGCCTGCACCGCCTTGTTGTAGATCACTTCGATATTCTCGACCTGAAGGATCGGGTCGGATGCGTCTTGGCCCTGCGCCATGGATCAGCCCCCGACCTTGATCCAGTCGGACACCGGCAGCATCTTCTGCTCGGCGGCGCTGTATTGATAGACCCGCCCGACCGGGATCGAGTTGCCGGGGATCGAGATCGGAACGCCGATCAGCCCGCCGGTGTCGAAATCGGTGATCGTGTTCATCGCGGCCTTCAGCGCGGGCGCGGTCATTTCCTGCCCGGCCTCGATCACCCGCCGGGCCGATTCCAGCAAGACCATCGCGGTGATCATGCCCTGGGTATAGCCGGTGGCCTGATACTCGGGGCGCATCTGGCGGATCGTGTCGAGCATCGGCGCGGGTTCGTCGTCGTAGTAATAGCGATAGGGCATCACACCCATGAAGCCGTCGGCCGTCTCGCCCACATCCGCCCAGATCGAGCTGTCCATGCTCCAGAACGTGCCCATGAATTTGGTGTCGAGGCCCATCTGCTTGGCCTGGCTCATGAATTCGGGCAGCGGGGCCAGAATGTAGCCGTGGAAGATCACAAAGTCGGGCCGCGCGCGGCGCAGTTTCAGAACCTCGGTCGACACATCGACGGCGGTTGGCGGCGTGATGATTTCGGCGGTTATTTCCAGCCCCAGATCAGCGGCCTTCTTGCGCGACGATTCAATCGGATCACGGCCGAACTCGCTGTCGGAATTGACCAGCACCACCTTGGCGCCGGGCTTCTCGGCGGCGATGTATTCCATCAGGATCGAGATCATCTCGGAATAGTCGGGGCCGGCCATGAACAGGTTCGGGTAGGCCTCGGGGTCGTTGAGTTCCGAGGCGAAGGACGCGCCGCCCATCAGGATCTTGCCGCCGCGCTGCAACTCGGGGGCGATGGTCTTGGCGAAGGCGGTCGAGTCGCCGTAATAGAGGTTCAGATCGTTCTGGCTGGTCAGCTTGTTGAACACCGCGACCGAAGTGTCGGGCTTGTAGCCGGTATCCTCATAGGCCAGCCGCACCCGACGCCCGGCGATCCCGCCCGCGTCGTTGACGATCTTGATGTAGTCCTGGATGCCGCGCTCGATGGCGATGCCGGCGAAGGCGAAGACCCCGGTCAGCGGCAGCGAACCGCCGATGACCAGTTCGCCCGCCTCGGCGCGGACCTGCAGGGCGCTTCCTCCCAGAACGCCTGCAGACAGCGCCGTGGCGCCCATCAGTTGCAGCAGATTTCGACGTGAAACCGTAGTCATGCGTTTTCCTCCCAGAATGCGACACGGATGCGTTGTCGGCCGGGTGCGGCCGGAATGCGGGGATGGCTCAGGTGCGGAATGGCCAGAGCCGGAAGAAGCGGCGGATGCGTTGGACGATCTCGGTCAGGCCCTGCGGCTCGAACACCAGAAAGCCCACGATCAGCGCGCCGAAGACGATGGTGCGCACGGGCGACAGGATCAGCCCGGCGTTGGGGATGACCGGGCCCAGCAATTCGACGCCGAAGCGCAGCAGTTCGGGCACCAGCGTCATGAACAGCGCGCCGATCACCCCGCCCAGGATCGTGCCCATGCCGCCCACGATCACCGCCGCCAAAAGGAAGATCGAGGTCAGCAGAGGGAAGCTTTCGGGCGTGACGACGCGGAAGAAATAGGCCCACAATCCCCCCGCGACCCCGGCGTAGAACGACGCCAGCGCAAAGCTCATCAGCTTGTAGCGCAGGATCGGAATGCCCAGCACCTCGGCCGAGATGTCGCGGTCGCGGATCGCGATGAAGGCGCGCCCGATGCGGTTGCGAAACAGGTTGGCCGCCCCCGTCACCATCAGCACGCAGATCGGCATGATCAGCCAGTAAAGCTGGGTATAGTCCACAAGCGCGACCCCGAAGACCGTGCCCGGTTGCAGGCTGATACCCGCGCTGCCGCCGGTGACCGCGGTCCATTCGACGAAGACGAAATGCAGGATGAACGAGGCCGCAATCGTGGCGATCGCCAGATAGAGCCCCTTGACCCGCAGGCTCGGCAGGCCGACGATCACGCCGATCCCGGCCGCCAGCAACCCGCCCGCCAACAGGTTGAGCAAGAGCGGCGTGCCGATGTCGCGTTCGAGCCAGGCCACCGTATAGGCGCCGATCGCCATGAAGGCCGCATGCCCCAGGCTGACAAGCCCGGTGAAGCCGGTCAGAACGTTCAGCCCGGTCGCCGCGATTACATTTATCAGCACCAGACAGGCCAGATAGGTCCAGTAGGCGTTGAAGGTGAAGGGCAGCACCGCCAGCCCGGCCAGCAAGACTGCCATCCACACCTGTTGCGGGCGCGTCGTCAGCAGGGCCTCATCGGCGCGATAGGTTTCTTTCGCAGTTCCAATGATCATTACAGTCGCTCGATCTCATGGGTTCCGAACAGGCCGTAGGGCCGGATGACAAGGGTCACGATCAGCAGGCCGAAGGTGACGACGGACTGGTATTCCCCGCCCAGGTAAGACCCGGTCCAGGCCTGGATCAGCCCCAGCCCGAGCCCGCCGATCAGCGCGCCGAGGATCGAGTCGAGCCCGCCCACGATCACCACCACCAGTGCCGACAGGCCGAAGATCCCCATCGAGGGCGAAATCCCTCCGATCGCGCCCAGCAGAACGCCGGTTCCCGCCGCGGTGGCGCAGCCGATGATCCAGGCGATGGAGAACACGCCGGGCACGTTGATACCGCAGGAATAGGCCGCAGCCTGATCCGAGGCGGTGGCCCGCAGCGCAACGCCCCCGCGCCAGAACCGGAACAGTGCCAGAAACACGCCGATCACCAGCGCCGCCGCGATGAACGCGACCACGATCTTGCGCGAGACATAGGCCTCGCCGATGAACACCGGGGTATTGGCGATGAAGCCGGGCAGGGTGCGCGGATCGGTGCCCCACAGCATCTCGACCAGGCCGACAAGGACCGAGCCGAGCCCGACCGTGACCATGAAGACCGAAATCGGGCTTTTGCCCAGCATCGGCCGGATCAGCCCGCGTTCGACGATGGCGCCCAGAACGCCGCCGCCCGCGATGGCCAGCGGCAGCGCAGCCCAGACCGGCAGGCCCATTCCGGCCGCGAAAGCCAGGAACAGATAGCCGCCCAGCATCAGCGTTTCGCCCACGGCCAAGTTGATGACCCGCGTCGCCTTGTAGATCAGCACGAAGGACAATGCGGTCAGCGCCAGCAACGCGCCAGAGCCCAGGCCCGCCAGCGTGACCTCGGTAAAGAACAGCAGATCGTCGCTCATGCGGCACTCTCCTCGGCGTGCAGGCGGCGCATCAGCGCGGCCGGATCGCCGCTGCCCAGGTAGGCTTCGGCGACATGGGGGTCGTTTTGCACCTCTTCGGGGCGGCCCTCGGCGATCTTGGCGCCGAAATTCAGCACCGCGACATGATCGGAAATATCCATCACCAGCCCCATGTCGTGTTCGACCATCAGGATGGTGACGCCCCATTCGTCCTTCACGTCCAGAATGAAACGGGCCATGTCTTCGGTCTCTTCGCGGTTCATCCCGGCCACCGGCTCGTCCAGGAGCAGGATGCGCGGCTGCATCGCCAGCGCGCGGGCCAGTTCGACGCGTTTTTGCAACCCGTAGGACAGCATCGCGACCGGCTTGTTGCGGATGTGGTCGATTTCCAGGAAGTCGATGATCTTGCGCTCGATCTCGGCGCGCAGCGCCTCTTCTTCACGCGCGGCCGGGCCCAGATGCAGCAGCCCCTGCAACAGGTTGGTGCGCAGATGCGCATGCCGCCCGAGCTTGATATTGTCGAGCACGGTCATGCCCCGGAACAGGGCGATGTTCTGAAAGCTGCGCGCCATGCCAAGTGCGGCCCTCGACGAGGCCTTGACGCGGCTGATATCCTGCCCGTCCAGACGCACGGTGCCCGCAGAGGGGCGGTAAAACCCGGAGATGCAGTTGAACATGGATGTCTTGCCCGCACCGTTCGGTCCGATCAGTGCGGTGACCGACCCGGCCTGTGCCGCAAAGGACACGCCGCGCAGCACTTTCAGCCCGCCGAAGGCCAGCGTGACATTGTCGACTTCCAGGGTGGCGCCCCTTGCCTCAGGCATGATTGAACCCACCCCCCATTTCGCATTTCTGCGCCATGACGGCCTTCCTCCCTTGTTGGGTCTTCCAGGTTCAACCGAACCGATTCGTGGTTGGCGTTAAATCAGCAACCACATGATATAAAATGGAAAACCCTGCTCCCTTATGCACAGACCCGCGGCGCCATTCGTTTCCTCCCCCTGGCGGTCTCGGGTTTCTGTTGCTCTAAACTTACTCACGAGTATAGAAACGTTTCAACAGAAATTTTTGCGAAATGAAGGCGCACACGGAAAATGGCAAAGACACCGATCAAGGCCGTGCGCCCCGACCAGGCAGAGCCTGTTCCGGGGGATCGCCGGCGCAACCGCGAGGTCAAGCGCGAGGCCGTTCTGGCGGCGGCGGTGAGCGCCTTCAACGAGAAGGGCTTTCGTGCGGCCTCGCTGGACGATGTGGCCGCCCGGCTGGGGGTGACCAAGCCCACGATCTATCATTACGCCCGGAACAAGGACGAGATCCTGTTCGATTGCGTCAAACGGGGGCTGGAGATCATTCTGGAAGCGATCGCGGCCCTGCCGCAGGACAAGCGCTTGGGGCGGGATCGGCTGGAGGCGGCGATGACCGGCTATGCCTTTGCGATGACGCAGGATTTCTGCCGATGCGTGACGCGCACCGCCGATACCGATTTGGCCGAACCGAGCCGCAAGGAGTTCCGCAAGCTCAAGCGCCATATCGACGATGTGATGCGCGGGCTGGTGCAGGCGGGCATGGATGACGGGTCATTGCGCGCGGGCGACGCGCGGATCGTCACCTTCACCCTGACCGGCGCGCTGAACTGGATCGGGCGCTGGTACGAGCCTACGGGCCAATTGAGCCGCGACGCCGTCACCTCGGGGGTGGTGGCAACCTTGATGGCGGGGCTGTCGAGCGGCGTGTGACCCGCACCCTGACGGCCCACGCCACGCAGCCCTGCAGTGTTCGCAGGGCGGTGACAGCCGCTGCCTGCGGCGATGCCCGCCGCTTGTTTGCCGAATGCGCCAACCAGATGTTGACAAGGCGGCACATTCGCCTGCTATATCGTGTTGTCTTGGTGCCCGCGACTCGTCGTGGGTGAAAAGGGAAGCCGGTGCGATACCGGAGCTGCCCCCGCAACTGTGAGCGGTGAGCTGAGGCCCGTTATCCACTGGCGCGTCAGCGTCGGGAAGGGGGGCCGGAGCGTTCGAACCGCGAGCCAGGAGACCTGCCAGGACATGAGAAACGAAACCGGACGGAGGGTCCGGGGATGTCGTATCTGCCGTGGCCCGTCGTGCCGCGGCGTGCCTCGTCTCCGATCCTTTCGCCCATGAGCACAGGTCAGGAGACCCCGGATGAGCATTACCGTCTATTCCAAACCCGCTTGCGTGCAATGCACGGCCACCACCCGCGCGCTGGCCGCCCGTGGGCTTGCCTTCGATCTGATCGACCTGACCGAGGATGCCGCGGCGCTGGCGCGGGTGACCGAACTGGGTTACCGGCAGGTTCCGGTGGTGATGGCGGGTGACGACCACTGGGCCGGGTTCCGCCCGGACAAGATCAGCGCGCTGAGCTGAGGCCGCTATGGGCGGGCTGGTCTATTTCTCGTCGCGTTCGGGCAACACCGAGCGCTTCGTGCGCACGCTGGGGCTGACGGCCGATCGTATTCCGATCGCGCCCACAGCGCCGATGCCCGCCCCCCGCGCGCCCTTCGTTCTGATCACGCCGACCTATGCCGACGGGCAGGGGCGCGGCGCGGTCCACCCCCAGGTGATCCGGTTCCTGAACGACCCGGACACACGCGCCCATCTGCGCGGCGTCATCGCCTCGGGCAATCGCAATTTCGGGGCGCTTTTCGCGCTCGCCGGGGATGTCATCGCGCGCAAATGCGCGGTGCCGGTGTTCTACCGCTTCGAGCTGGCCGGAACACCCACCGACATCGCCCGGGTCACAGAAGGACTGGACAGGTTTTGGAAGACGCAATTCTCGACCGCGATCTGAGCGATGCCGCCCCGGCGACGGCGGTGCCCGCCGAATGGCAGGGGCTGGATTACCACGCGCTGAACGCGATGCTGAACCTTTACGACGATCAGGGGCATATCCGCTTCGAGGCCGACCGCATGGCCGCGCGGCAGTATTTCCTGAGCCATGTGAACCAGAACACCGTGTTCTTCCATTCGCTGGAGGAAAAGCTGCGTTATCTGGTCGAGGAAGGCTATTACGAAGCGCAGGTTCTGTCCCAATACAGCCCGGCATTCCTTGCCCGGATCTGGGATGCGGCGTTCGGGGCGAAATTCCGCTTTCCGACCTTCCTAGGGGCCTTCAAGTATTACACCAGCTACACGCTGAAGACGCGCGACGGGAAGCGCTATCTCGAACGGTTCGAGGATCGGGTGGTGATGGTCGCGCTGACGCTGGCGCGGGGCGACGAGGCGCAGGCGCTGGCATTGATGGCCGAGATCATCGCCGGGCGGTTCCAGCCGGCGACGCCGACCTTCCTGAACGCGGGCAAGGCACAGCGCGGCGAGTTGATTTCATGTTTCCTGCTGCGGCTGGAAGACAACATGGAATCGATCGGGCGGGGCATCAATTCGGCGCTGCAACTGTCCAAGCGCGGCGGTGGTGTCGCGCTGATGCTGACTAACATTCGCGAACATGGCGCGGCGATCAAGGGGATCGAGAACCAGTCCTCGGGCGTGATCCCGGTGATGAAACTGCTGGAAGACAGCTTTTCCTACGCCAACCAGCTGGGCGCGCGGCAAGGCGCAGGGGCGGTCTATCTGAATGCGCACCATCCCGACATCCTGCGCTTTCTGGATACCAAACGCGAAAACGCCGATGAAAAGATCCGCATCAAGACGCTGAGCCTGGGCGTGGTGATCCCGGATATCACCTTCGAACTGGCCCGCAAAAACGATGACATGTATCTGTTCTCGCCCCATGATATCGCCCGGGTCTATGGCAAGCCGTTTTCGGAAATCTCGATCTCCGAGCGCTATCACGAGATGGTCGACAACCCCAAGATCCGCAAGAAGAAGATCAACGCGCGCGGGTTCTTCCAGACGCTGGCCGAGATCCAGTTCGAAAGCGGTTATCCCTATATCATGTTCGAGGATACGGTGAACCGTGCCAACCCGGTGGCAGGACGGATCACCATGTCGAATCTGTGTTCGGAAATCCTGCAGGTCAACGAGGCGTCCGAATTCAACGATGACCTGAGCTATCGCCATCTGGGAACGGATATTTCGTGCAACCTCGGTTCGCTCAACATCGCCAGGGCGATGGATGGCGGCGATCTGGGCGCGACGGTCGAGACCGCGATCCGCGCGCTCAATGCGGTTTCCGAGATGTCGGCGATCGATTCCGTGCCGTCGATCCGGCGGGGAAATGACGAAAGCCATGCGATCGGGCTGGGGCAGATGAACCTGCACGGGTTTCTGGCGCGCGAGCGTATCCATTACGGTTCGGCCGAGGGCATCGACTTCACCAATATCTATTTCGCCACCGTGCTTTACCACTGCCTGCGCGCCTCGAATGCGCTGGCGCGCGAGCGGGGGCGCAGCTTCGTGGGGTTCGAGGCCTCGAAATACGCCGACGGCAGTTTTTTCGAGACATACACCACCCGCGACTGGTTGCCGGAAACCGAGACCGTGCGCGCGCTGTTCGCGCGCTTCGGCATCACCGTGCCCACGCGCGCCGATTGGGCAGCGTTGCGCGAGGCGGTGATGACGGGCGGGCTTTACAATCGCAACCTGCAGGCGGTGCCGCCCACCGGCTCGATCAGCTATATCAACAATGCCACCTCGTCGATCCATCCGATCACCGCGAAGATCGAGATCAGGAAAGAGGGCAAGATCGGCCGCGTCTATTACCCGGCCCCCTATATGAGCAACGACAATCTGGAATTCTACCGCGATGCCTATGAGATCGGGCCAGAGGCGATCATCGACACCTATGCCGCGGCCACGCAGCATGTCGACCAGGGCCTGTCGCTGACGCTGTTCTTCAAGGACACGGCCAGCACGCGCGACATCAATCGCGCCCAGATCTACGCCTGGAAGAAGGGCATCAAGACGATCTACTACATTCGCCTGCGCCAGATGGCCCTTGAGGGGACCGAGGTGCAGGGCTGCGTTTCCTGTTCGCTGTGAGGCCCGCCATGAAAGACCTGACCCATCCCCGCGCCGTGCCGCGCGCTGTCAACTGGAACCGGATGCAGGACGACAAGGACCTGGAAATCTGGAACCGCCTGACCTCGAATTTCTGGCTGCCCGAGAAGGTGCCGCTGTCAAACGACATCCAAAGCTGGTCGCATCTGACCGAGGATGAACAGCGCCTGACGATCCGGGTTTTCACCGGGCTGACACTTCTGGACACGATCCAGAACACGGTCGGCGCGCCCGCGCTGATGGCCGATGCGATCACGCCGCATGAGGAGGCGGTGTTGACCAACATCGCCTTCATGGAGGCGGTGCATGCGCGCAGCTATTCCTCGATCTTCTCGACGCTGTGTTCCACGGCGGAGGTCGATGAGGCCTTCCGCTGGTCCGAGGAAAACGCCCAGCTGCAACAGAAGTCGCGGCTGATTCTCGACGAATACGATGCGATGGCCAATCCGCTGCGCAAGAAAGTGGCGAGCGTCTTCCTCGAGAGCTTTCTGTTCTACTCGGGCTTCTACCTGCCGATGCACTGGTCGAGCCGCGCACGGTTGACCAACACCGCCGACCTGATCCGGCTTATCATCCGTGACGAGGCGGTGCATGGCTATTACATCGGCTACAAGTTCCAGCGCGGGATGGAACGGCTGACCGGGGCCGAACGGCAGCAGATCAAGGATTTCGCCTTCGCGCTGATCTTCGATCTTTACGAGATCGAAAGCCGCTATGCCGAAAGCCTGTATGACTGTGTCGGGCTGACCGAGGATGTGAAGCAGTTCCTGCATTACAATGCCAACAAGGCGCTGCAGAATCTGGGTTTCGAAAGCCTGTTCCCGGACGATCTTTGCCGGGTGAACCCTGCGATCATGGCCGCGCTCAGCCCCAATGCCGACGAGAACCACGATTTCTTTTCGGGCTCGGGCTCGTCCTATGTCATTGGCAAGGCAGTCGCTACCGAGGACGAAGACTGGGATTTCTGAGCCACGGACTGAAAGGACCCGGGGTCTTCACAGCAGCGGGCGCTGTTGGGGGCGTTCCGGGTCGATCATCGCCAGATCGGCCAATGCGGCGATGTCGCGCAGTTCCAGCGTGCCGTCGCTCCACTGTGCCAGGCCCTTGGACCGCAGGGTTTTCAGCGTCTTGTTGGTATGCACCAGCGACAGCCCCAGTGCGTCGGCCAGATCCTGCTGGCGAAACGGCAGCGGCACCCGGTTTGCCTTTTGCAGACCGGCGGCTTTCAGCCGTTCGTGGATTCGGACCAGCGCCCAGGCGATGCGCTGGATCGCGTCGCGCTGGCCCAGGGATGCGATGGTTTCACCCAGGAAATGTTCTTCGACCGCCGCGATCCAGGTCAGGTCATAGGCTCGCGCCGGATGCTGGCGAAACAGCGTCCAGAGATCGTCGCGCCGAAACGCGCAAAGCGTCATCGGCGTGCTGGCCTCGACCGAGTGCTTCATCTCGCCCATGATGCCCGCCTGCAAGCCGACGAAGTCGCCCGGAAACAGGAAGTTGATCACCTGGCGGCGGCCGTTCTCCAGCGTCTTGTAACGCGTGCCCATGCCCGACAGCACGGTGTAGAGCTGAGGACTGTTGGAACCTTCCAGCAGGATCGTGGTGCCCGGGTCGACCTTCAGCTCGCCGGTCTTGAACGACTGCATGAAGCTCAGCTCATCCTGGGTGAAGGGCGTGAACATGGATTTCTGGCGCAGCGGGCAGTTTTTGCAGGCCGTCATCGTCATGGCGAAAATCCTTTCGGCGTATGTCACAGTTTAATGCGCGATGCGCGGTTTGGTTCCATGTTCCCTCTTTTCAATGGGATGAACGGGCAGATGAAAGCATCGACAGGGACCGGCGGTATCTATCTGATCGCGGTTGAAGATTTCGTCGTGGCGCAGGATCTGAGCGATACCGTGCGCGAGGCCGTGCCTGCCGCCGTGATCGTGACCGCGCCCGACTGCGCTGCGGCATTGGCTGCGGTGGCGGATCAGCCGCACCTGGCGCTGGCCTTTGTGGAGGCGGGGCCCGACCGGGTCGCGAAACTGCGGCTGGACGAGGCGATCCGGGCGCGTGGCGGGCGGTTGGTCCTGCTGGGCGGCGAGGCCGAGGACGCCTGGGACAGCGGGGCGGCGACGGGGCGTCTGTGGCCGGTGCTGATCCGGCCATTTTCCAGTCAGGCGGTGCGCAGTCTGCTGCGGGCGGTGCCGCAGGGGTAGGGAACCGGGCAGGCGGGGGCCGCGTTGATTTTGCAGACGGCGGGCGGTGCAACTGCCGCCGCCGCCCAAGGCTTCACCGCGCCCGAACCGGCGCCCAAAAGGAGGACAGACCATGAAAGATGCGATGAAAATCGTTCCCGCTTCGGAAACCGTGGATACCGGGGTCGAGGATGTGAAACCGGTCGCGCAAGGCCTTTCCGAAGCGCTGGCCGATACCTACCGGCTGGTGTTCAAGACCCATGCCTACCACTGGAATGTGGAGGGCGCGCTGTTTCATCCGATCCATAAGCTGACCGAAGCGCAATACACCGAGATGTTCGCCGCTGCCGACGAGATTGCGGAACGTATTCGTGCTCTGGGACAGCTGGCGCCCGCGCGGCTGAGCGAGGTGATCGACGCCTCGGTGGTCGAAGATGCCAAGAAATTGCCTTCGGCGCAGGCGATGGTCGAGGATCTGGCGACCGATCATGCCGCCGTGGCAAAGCGCATGCATGCGCTGATCTCTCTGGCGGAAGAGCATGACGACCCGGTCACGGCCGATCTGATCACCGCGCGCTCGGCCTTCCACGAGAAAGCCGCTTGGATGCTGCGGGCAACCGCGAAGTGACGCGGACCGCACCAATACGAAGGCCGGGCAGTGATCTGCCCGGCCTTTGTCATCTTGGGTGCTGTGCCCGCGCCTCAGGCGGCGAGGGTCTCGGTCGAGGCAAAGAACATCGCCTGGCTGACGGCCGAGCGCACCTGATCTTCCGAGAACGGCTTGGTGATCAGGAAGGCCGGTTCCGGGCGGGCGCCGGTCAGCAGACGTTCGGGGAAGGCGGTGATGAAAATGACCGGGATGTCGTCAAACTGGGCCAGGATGTCATTGACCGCGTCGATGCCCGACGAATTGTCGGCCAGCTGGATATCGGCGAGGATCAGGTCGGGCCGGTTCGAGGCGGCCAGCGCCACGGCCTCGGTGCGGGTGCGTGCAACGCCCGTCACGCCATGGCCCAGATCTTCGACGATCGAGACGATATCCATCGCGATGATCGCCTCGTCCTCGATGACCATGACGCGCCCGGCCACAGAGGTTTCCATCTCGCGGCGGGCGATTTCGATGAATTCGATCGCTTCATCCGTCGATACGCCCATGATCGCGGCGACATCGGCGGGCGGGAAGCCCTCGATCACATGCAAAAGCAGTGCTTCGCGGGTGTTGGGGGTAAGGTCTGCCATATGGCTTTGGGCGCGGGCCGAAAGCCTGGTGTCGGCTTCGCCTACCGGGGCGCCTGCACTCGACCAGACCAGATGGAAGGCGCGGAACAGGCCAAGTTTGGCGTCCGGGGTCGATTTGGCCGCGGTGTCGTCCAGCAAGACCGCCTCCAGGGTCGCGGCCGCATAGCGGTCGCCGCTGTCCTGACTGCCGGTCAGCGCGCGCGCATAGCGGCGCAGGAACGGAACATTCGCCGCGACCGAGGTGGCGAAGTCTCGAGGCTCCGTCGACGTCATTTTTTTGTCTCCCATCGTAATTTTCTTTGGAACCAACTCCGCGGCCCTGCGTTAGGTTCCAGACGATCGTAAAAAAAATGGGCCCGGCAGATGCGTGCAAAGAAACAGACCAAGGAAACCGAAATGCTGCAAGCGCAGATCGATGCAAACCTGAAAAAGGTCTATCAGGACGCGCTCCAGGAACAGGTCCCCGACAGGTTTCTGGAGCTTCTGGAACAGCTGCGTCAGAAGGAAGCCAAAGTATGAGTTCGAGTGCCGATCCGCGTGATGCGTTGCCCGAGCATCTGCCGTCGCTGAGGGCCTTTGCGATCAGCCTGTGCGGCAATGCCGCGATGGCCGACGACCTTGTTCAGGATACGATCGTGAAGGCCTGGACCAATATCGACAAGTTTCAGGCCGGCACCAATATGCGGGCATGGCTGTTCACGATCCTGCGCAACACGTTTTTCTCGGTCAAACGCAAGCGCAAGCGCGAGGTCTCGGACAGCGAGGGTATCCATGCCGGAACGCTTTATGAAAAACCCGCGCATGACGGCCGTCTTGCGATGAACGATTTTCGCAAGGCGTTCGACCAACTGTCGCCCGAGCATCGCGAGGTTCTGATTCTGGCCGGGGCCTCGGGGTTTTCTTACGAAGAGGTGGCCGAGATGACCGGGGTTGCGGTGGGCACGGTGAAAAGCCGTGTGAACCGGGCGCGGGCGCGGTTGTGCGAACTGCTGGGGCTGCGTGCGGGTGAAGACCCGATTTCGGGCGCCGATGGGGACACGCTGGCGGTCATGGGCACGTCCGGGGTGCAGGCAGCATGACGCCCGCGCCGGGACGGCGCCGATTTCAGGACCGGCTGGGCTATCGTGTGGCCTTTCTGCTGGCGGTGGTCCTGTTGCCGCTGACACTGATCTCGATGTTCAAATCCGTCGCGGTGATCGACGAATCCCGGGCCCGCTCGGAGGCGGCGCTGATGGGCGAGACGATGCGCGCGGCCAGCGGCGAATTGCGCCTGATCCAGCGCGCGCAGGGGGCGGCCACGGTACTGTCGAATGCGATCGTGCCACTGGTGCCGGACAATGACGCCTGTTCGGCGTTGCTGCACCGTCTGCTGGAGGAAGAACGCCAGTATTCGCTGATCGCCTATGTTCCCCAGTCCGGTATCAGCACCTGCAATTCCGAGGGCAAGACCTTCGATTTTGTCGATGACCCGCTGTTTCAGAAATCCTCGCGCAGTTTGCGTACCTCTTTCGCGGTCAAGCCGGTCGGGCTGGTGTCGGGCGCTTCGGTGCTGATCATCACCCATCCGGTGTTTGACGACGCGGGAAATTACCTAGGGCTGGTCAGCCTGTCGCTGCCGCATTCCGGGTTGCGCGTGGCCGAGGACAGCGGCACCGACGATCACCAGCCGCTGACGATGATCACCTATGATTCCGCCGGCACCGTGCTGACCGCCACGCGCCAGATGGACGATATCGGCGTGGCGATTCCCAAGCACCGGGCGCTGGCGGCGCTGGTGGGCGACAAGGCGCTGTCCTTCTCGGCCCGGGCGATGACCGGCGATCCGCGGGTGTTTTCGGTGGTGCCGCTGGTCCCGGACGAACTTTATGCGCTGGGGTCCTGGCCGCCGCTCACGACGGGCGCGACCGACGGCTTGCTCGGCTCGGTGCCGATCCTGTTTCCGGCGCTGATGTGGATCGCCAGCCTCGTGGTGGCCTGGCTGGCGGTGGAACAGCTGGTGATCCGCCATATCCGCAAGCTGCGCCGTTCGCTGCGGTCGTTCGCGGGGGGCAACCGGCTGGTCGGCGATATCGACGTGCGTAACGCGCCGCTGGAAATCCGCGATATGGCCGAGGCCTATGTGCAGATGACCGACACGATCCTGCATGACGAAGCCGAGCTGGAGGATATGGTCCACCAGAAAGAGGTGCTGCTGCGCGAGGTGCATCACCGGGTCAAGAACAACCTGCAACTGATTGCCTCGATCATGAACATGCAGATGCGGCGCACCCATTCCGCCGAGGCACGCAGCATCATGCGCGGGCTGCAGGACCGGGTGATGAGCCTTGCGACGATCCACCGCGAACTTTATCAGACCGCGGGCCTGTCCGACATCCATTCCGACGAATTGCTGACCACGATCGTGCGGCAGATCACCAACATGGCCGAGCGGCCCGATCGCCGCTTTGCGGTCCGCACCGAGTTTGCCGATATCCGCATGACCCCGGATCAGGCGGTTCCGCTGGCCCTGCTGGTGTCCGAGGCGGTGACCAATGCGCTGAAATATGCCCATGGGTTGGGAAATGCCCAGGCGCAGCTGTGGGTGCTGTTCCAGCGGGTCGGTGAAACGCGCGCCGAAATCACCATCGGCAACAGTGTCGACGCCGCGGCGCCTGCTTCGTCCATCCCCCCGACCGAGGCCGCGACGATGGCCGCGCAGGGCACGGGCCTGGGCACGCAGCTGATTTCGGCTTTCGCGATGCAACTGGGCGGCTCGGTCGAGCGTGCGGATACCGAGGACAGCTATGAGCTGCGCGTGGAATTCGAGTTGCGCCCGCTGAGCAGTGCCGAAGAACGCAATACGGAACCAGATCCCGAAACGGACGCAGATTAGCGGGAACCCGCGTCCGTTTCGGGCGTTAAGCTGTCATGCTGAAGCCTTTCGCCTATAAAGCCGCCCCCCAGTCCACGTTCCGGCCTTTGCTGACCGCAGCGCAGGCCTATCCCGTGCTGGAACGGGAATTCCTGCGTGCTCAGACCGAGATCTGGGCCAGTTTCCGGATCTTCGATGTGACGACCCGGTTGCGTTCGCGCGCGGCACGGGCGGTGGGCGAGACCTGGTTCGACCTGATCGTGCACACGCTGGCGCGTGGCGTCGCGGTGAATATCGCGATCACGGATTTCGACCCGGTGGCACGCCCGTCGCTACATCGCGCAACCTGGGCGTCGGTGCGCCGGCTGATCGCGGCAGCAGAGCTGGTCGGCCCGCAGGCGCGGCTTCGGGTGGTTCCCGCGATGCATCCGGCGCGCACCGGGTTGTTGCCGCGGCTGGCGGTCTGGCCGATGATCGTGGCCCGGCAGACCCGCGCGGCGCGGTGGCTCAACCGGCGGCCTGCTGCTGAACGCGCCACCGCCCTGCGCGAGATGCCGGGGCTGAGGGAATTTCTGGTGACCGGCCGTGACGGGCGCTGCCGCCCGCGGCTGTGGCCGCTGCCCTGCCTGTGCCCGGCGACCCATCATCAGAAGCTGGCCGTGTTCGACCGCCAGCGGCTTTATATCGGGGGGCTCGATCTGGACGAGCGCCGCTATGATACCCCCGCGCACCGGCAGGAAGCCGAACAGACCTGGCATGATGTGCAGTTGCTGGTCGACGGGCCTGCGGCGGCCGAGGCGCAGGCGCATCTGGAAAGCTTTCTGGCGGTGACGGCCGGGCAGCAAGCGGCACCGCCACGCCAGCGTTTTCTGTTGCGCACGCTGTCGCAGCGGCGGGCATGGAATGCGGTCCATTTCGGACCCGCGCCCGCCGTTCAGGAAATCGCCACTGCCCATGAGCATTACGCCCGCCGGACCCGGCGGCTGATTTATGTCGAGACACAGTATTTCCGCGACCTGCATCTGGCGCGCTATCTGGCCGATCTGGCGCGTGACAACCCAGGGCTGGGGATGATCCTGATTCTGCCGGGCGCCCCCGAAGAGGTCGCCTTCCGCCGCAAGGCCAGTCTCGACAGTCGGTTTGGCGAATTCATGCAGGCGCGGGCGCTCAGGATCCTGACCCGTGCCTTCGGTGCGCGCCTGTTCGTCGGGGGCGCCGCGCAGCCGCGCCCGGCCGAAGAGGGCGGCGCGCGGCACGATCACGGGCGCGACCGGCTGAACGGTGCGCCGCTGGTGTATATCCACGCCAAGGTGTCGATCTTCGACGATACCGCGGCCATCGTGTCTTCGGCCAATCTGAACGGGCGCAGCCTGCGTTGGGATACCGAGGCCGGGCTGTTGGTTACCCATCGTCGCGATGTTCAGACATTGCGCAATCAGGTGATGGCGCATTGGCTGCCGGCGGGCGCGGGCGAGGGGTTCTTCGATACTACGCGGGCGGTTTCGGAATGGCGCCGCCTGGCGCAAGAAAATGCCCGCGCCGCGCCGCAGGACCGCGCCGGATTCATCCTGCCCTATGACATGGTCGCGGCGGCGGCACATGCGACAGAGGTGCCGCTGGTCCCCGGCGAGATGGTCTGACGATGGCCTGGCGCGGTGACGGGACCCTCTGTCACCGGCTCTCGGCGGCGGGGGGTGCGGCACCCTGATTGCCGGGCGCCCGGATCGCATCGTTCAGCACCAGCACCCACAGCAGCAGCGGGATCGCCACGATCCCTCCGATCGGCCCCCACAGCCACAAGCCGAAGATCAGCGCAAGGAATACCAGCAGCGGGTTGATGGCCATATGCCGCCCCACCAGCGCAGGCGTAACGAACTGCCCTTCGAGCGTGTTGAGCATCAGGAACGCGGCCGCCGGCGCCAGTGCCACCAGACCGTCGAATTCGGCCACGCCCACGAACAGCAGCACTGTCATCAGCACGGCGGGGCCCAGATAGACCACGAAATTCACCATGAACACGACCACGCCCCAGATCATCGCATTGGGCAGGCCCAGCAGTTGCAGCACCGTCGCGGTGATCGCGCCAAGGCCCGCGTTGATCAGCGTGATCGTCAGGAAGTAGCGCGAGACATGGCGTTCGGCGCGGCGCAGCCGCTGTGCCATCTCGACCCGGCCGCAGGCGCTTGACAGGTGCCGTGCCACCCAGCCGTAGATCTCGCTGCGGGTCAGCAGGAAAAAGAACAGCGACCCGGCAAAGATCAGGATCTGTGACAGGATCGCGGGGGCGGCCATCAGCGCATCCGCGACCGAGGGCATCGTGACGCTTTCCTCGGCGGTGGCGGTGGCGGCATGTGCTTCGGGGGTGATCGCGTCGGCGACGCCTTCGCTGACGGCGGACAAGCCGCGCATCAGGCCGCGCAGGCTGTGGACGACCTCTTGCATGTCCGACCAGACTTTGGGCGCCTGCACCACCAGTCGCGCCACCACCGGCTGGAAGGTCAGCACCAGCGTGCCGGCAACCAGAAGCGTCGCGGCCAATCCCAGCAGCGCGCCCCAGACCGGCGAATAGCCGCGGTTTTCCCAGAAATCCGACAGCGGCGAAAGGACCACCCCGGCCACCAGCGCCAGCGTCAGGGGCGCCAGGATCGCTTCGCCAAGGCTCATCGCTGCGACAAGTGCGATCACGGCAATCGCGATCACCGCGTAATGCGCCAGGCGTTCTGTCTTGTCCAAGATGCGGTCCTCCGTGGTTCAGGGGGCAACGTCCGGCGGCAGGTTTTGTTCCCTGTGGGATCGGCGCCTGCGCGCGCCCGTTCCCCGTGTGTGAACGCGCTGGCGATGGGGGCGGTTTCCTGCGGCGCGCGAAATATTGTGGGGAACAGGGCCGCGATCGGAACGTTGTTTCTGCACTACTCCCGTGAACCAAACTCTAGGAGGACAACATGAACTGGGATCAGATCGCCGGCAACTGGAAACAGCTGAAGGGCAAGGCGCAGGCCAAATGGGGTGATATCACCGACGACGAATGGCACAGCGTCGAAGGCCGCCGCGAGCAGCTTGTCGGGCTTGTGCAAGAGAAATACGGCCACGCCAAAGAGGCGGCCGAGCGCGAAGTCGACGACTGGGTCGGGCGCCTCTGATCGCCGCCGGACCGTCGGGCGAAAGCCTGTGAAACGCGCCCCTTCGGGGGCGCGTTTTGCGTTGTGCGTTTGCGGCGGAGGGACGGCGCAGGGCCGTTTGGAAACCGGAACCGCAGCGATCCAGCGGGCGACGCCCCATGACACCCCATTGCGAAACCGGCCGCCGCGCAGATGCGCGACGGCCGGCTACGGCTGGGTCAGGGGGGCGGGCTGCGCGAGGGAAAGGCGCGTTTGCCCTGGGGACGACCGGACGCCGTATCGCGGGTTACGCGCTATGCGCCCGGGCCTTGCGCAGCAGCTCTGCCGCCGCTGCCATCAATTCCGCGCTGTCTTCCCCGGCGCGGCTCTTGTCCTTCGGCTCGGCGTGCGCGCGCCGGGGCAGGGCGGCGCCCAGGGCCGCCCCGAGCGCCAGCGTCAGAACCGCCGCGACCATCGGGTGTTCGCGCACCAGCCGCTCCGCTTCGCGGGTGCCGCTGCGTGCCGAGGCCTCGATGCGCAGCCGTGCGGCATAGGCCGCCTCGCGGGCCGCCACGATACGGTCGCGGGCGCTGTCCTCAAGCCCGTCAAGCCCATCCAGCAGACTGGCCTGCATGTCCTCGGCAAAGCGGGCCAGAACCTTCGCGCGCTCTGCCGCGACATCGCGCAGATCGCCCGACCGGTCACGCGCCGTCTGTTCCAGCTTGCGCAGCGCCTCGGACGACGCCTCGCGCAACTGATCGAGGCGTTCGGACCAGCGTTCCAGATCGGTCAGTTCGGCGGCGCTCAGATCGGCCACATCCTGCGCCTTCGCGGCCATGCGCGCGGCCGGGGCCTCGTCCGGTTCGGCCGAGGATTTACCCTTGGCCCCCAGAAGCAACCAGGCAATCCCCGCGCCGGTCAGCGCCACGGCCAGCGGGTTGTCGCGCACGGCGCGCCCGATCACGCGGCTGTAGTCGGCCGCGTTGTGGCGCAGCAGTCCAAGGGCCTCTTGCGCAAGAAAGTCGATGCCCACACGGTCCTGCAGCGCGTCAAGAGTGGCGCGCAGCCGGGCGCGGCTGCGATCGAGATCGTCTTCAAAAGGATCGGTGTTGATGTGACGGGTCATGGTTCGGGTCTCCTTCCATGTCGGAATTTCCAGTGTCAGGATGGTCGCGACCGGCTGTCAGGGGGTGTCCGGCGGTAGGGCACAAGCTTGGCCGGGCGAAGCACACGCAGGCCGACAAGGGCTGCGACGGCGGCGCTCAACCCCATCATCGCCGCGACAACCAGCGCCGCCCAGCCGGGTTCCAACCCCTGCGCGATCAGAAGCGACACAGCCGCCCCCGCCAACAGGTTGAGCGCAGCCAGCGCCAGCGCCACGGCAAGGGCGAACAACACCAGCCCCGCGCCGATCCTGCGCAACACGCGCGCCAGTTCGGCACGCGCCAGTGCGACATGCGCCTGGGCCATCTCGACCAACACGTCGATCAATGTGGCCAGCAGGCCGTGCGGCGGCTGGGTATGCGGATCGTCGCTCATCGCTGCCTCCCGCGCTGATCTGTGCCGCGAGATGCGGGGGCGAGGGGGGAAATCATTGGATTGGCGATGCGTGAAGTCACCGGAACCTCCGTTGGTGGATGATGCACGCCGGGTCGCATCCTGTGCGCCGTGACGCGTCATGCCGGGAGTAAACGACGTGTCTTGCCCGGAGTAAACGCGCCATCGGCATTTTTGTTCCAGGCGTTCAACCGCGGGCGCGCGGGCCTGCCACCAGCCAGATCAGGAAGCCCAGCAACGGCAGCACGATCACCAGCAATGCCCAGAGAACCTTGCGCCCGGTGCTTTCGTTCGAGCCGACGATCGAGACCAGCGCCCAGATGTCGAGTGCCAGAAGCACCAGCCCGCCAAGTCCCGAAATGCCACCAAACATGTTCATTTCCATGATGTCCTCCGTTGCGTGGGTTTCAAAGGCAACGCCTGCGCGGGACCATGGGTTCCCTGTGCCGCCGCTGCGGGGCGATCGGGCCGTGTCGGAACGGTTCCTTGCTCGGTTCGGGAACCGTTTGCCGCTTGGGGCGTTGGTCTTGCATCTGCATTCACGACCACATGCAACAGCAACAGGAGCAATACTATGTTGGGTTGGGCCCTTACGTTTCTTGTCATCGCGCTGATCGCCGCGGCTCTGGGTTTCGGCGGGATCGCCGGCACCTCTGCCGGGATCGCGCAGATCCTCTTCGTGATCTTCCTGATCCTTTTCGTCGTCGCGATGCTGGCGCGCGCGCTGCGCGGCAAACCGCCGCTCTGATCGACACCAGATTGATACGACGCGGCCAAAACGGGCCGGTGAGTAATTCTCACCGGCCCGTTTTCTTATGCCGTGTGCATGCCGGGGCAGTGCAGATGAGTGGGACAGGGCGCGGGCGGGTCAGGCCATGACCTGCACGATACGGGGGGCAAAGCCGCGCGACAATGACGGGAAAGTCAAAGGCCAGCACAGGGGAGGTGGGCTGGGGAAAGATCGTGCACCCGGAGGGCGGGCAAAGGAAGGCGCCGATGCAGCAAGGGGGACGCAAGGCAGGGCCGGGCCTGAGGGGAGGGAGATATCCGCGGCATCCGCTTCTTCCAAGGGAGCCGCCGCAGGCCATGGGCTTTGGCCGCCGTGTCGCGACGTCGGATTGCCGCAGACATGAAACCGCGGCCTGTCTAGATCTGGACAGGCCGCGGCGGGGATTGCAGCGTCAGGCGACGCGGCGGGTCTTATTTCTTGTAGGTCGGCATCTCTTCCAGCTCGGCGCGGGTCTTGCCGATATAGACGCGCAGGTCATCGCCGTTGGTTTCCTTCAGGATGTCGATGTCGCCAAGCGCCAGTTCGACCGGCTTTTCGCCCAGCCCCAGGAAGCCGCCGACATCGACGATCATATGGGTCACGGCCCCGTCATCGCTGAGGATCAGTTCCGAAACCTCCCCGACATGCGCGTCGTTCGCGTCATAGGCCGAGGTGCCCACCAGCATGTCGGCGGTCAGTTCGGTCGGACCCACGGCCTGATAGCCTTCGACCAGCATCGGCTGACGCGTCACCGAGTCTTTGGTGTCGTTCAGCGCGGTGCTGACGGCGTTCGCGGTATCCGTCGCGGCATCGCTCACCGCGGTTCCGACCTCTTGCATCTTTTGCTGGGCCGCTTCACCCCAGCTATAGGCCGGCGCCTCTTCAAGGTTGGTGCGCGCCGCGTTCATCACCAGGAAATAGTCGGTCTCGTCATCGGCGGTGGCGCTGTCGGAAACGAAGCGCAGGGCGTTCATGTCGACGGCAACCTGACGCTCGCCGATGCCAAGAAAACCGCCGATGTCGACCAGCACCGCAGCAACGGTGCCGTCGCGCGACACGATCACGTCGTTGATCTCGCCGATGTCTTCCCAACCGTCCTGAATACCGTTGGCCTCGGTGCCCTCGATCGCCGCTTCCGAGCTGTAGACGCGCTGGCCGATGAACTCGGACATCTGCACATCCATCGGGTTCGCCTCGGCGCGGAACATGGCATCCTCGGCAAAGGAAGCAGTCGCGGTGATGGCCACCAGAGCGCTGGAAATCATGAGGTTTTTCATAGGGGTATCCTCCGTTTGTCGGTCCTGTGAAAGCGCCGTTGCGCTTGCATCACCAACGTGCCGGGCGCTGAAGGGTTCCCGGAATTTTTTAGCAGCCGTGATCGGGCGACACCGGACCCGGCATCAAATCGCGCACCGCCGCGATGTCGAGATCGTCATGGCCGTGCCGGATCAGCCCGTCCAGCAGCGCCGCCGCATGGGCCCGCACCGCGGCCCGGGTTTCGGCATGTCCGGCGGCGAACAGGCGCTGATAGGCACGGGCGATCCCCTGTGCCATCAGGATGTTGCCTGCGGCGGCACGGCGCAGCGGATTATAGGCTTCATCAAGAAGCGCGCGGATCGCAGCGCCGGGCAGGATCAGTCGCGCGGCCCCATCGGCGCCACGCAGCACTTCGGGACGGGGGCGGGCGCGGGCGACCTCGGATAACGCACCTGACAGCATGTCGCTGACGGCCAGCGCGGTGAAGGTGTCATTGACCCCGGGCGAAAGCGCGCGCAACGCGATCTCTACCAGCAGATTGAGCGAGAAATACACCGTCCCCGCGTCTGACCGCGCAGGCTCTTGCCGCACGAAGCCCTGCAACTCTGCCATGACGTCGGGCGAGGCCGTGCCGCTGAGCGAAAGCACCTGCGTGCCGGGAAACAGGTAGGCGCCCGCGGCATGTTCGACCCGCAGCACGATCCCAGCCTTTTCGGCCAATGCGACCAGCCCGGCGCGGTCCAGCCGGGCCAGATACCCCGGTTCGGCCACCGCCGCGCAGGGGGTGAAGGTCGCGGCCTCCGGCAGGGCGATGTCTTCGGCGCTGTTGTCACGCAGCCGCGCCAGATCGACGCGCAGCCGTGCGGCGATCTTGGCAAGTTCGTCATCGACAGAAACCGACTGCGCGACCATCCGCACGAACCAGATCAGCTGCACCACCGAGGCGACCGCCAGCCCGCCCGCGCATACCGTTGCGATCCGCGCAGGCTGTGCGCCCGAAAAGCCAAGTGCCACCAGCGCAAAAAGGAAGGTGCCGCCCAGCAATCCGGCCGTGATCTGATTGGCGCGTTCGGTGGTGAAGCGTTTGAGCAGCCGCGGCCCGATGCTCGACGCGGCAAGGGTGAAGACCACCAGCGTCAGCGAATAGGTCAGGGAAAGCGCGGTCATCGTGCTGGTTGCGATGACCGACAGGATCGTGCGCGCGGCCTCGGCGTCAAGGGGCATCAGCCAGGCGGGCGTGCCATAAAGGCGTTCGGCCATGACCAGAACCCAGCCCGCCGCCGCGATCAGCAGCGCGATCGAGGCGGGAACGGTCAGAAGCGCGGTGAACGGGGTGCGCCATGTCATCGTCCGAAGCTGCCTTTCCCGGGACCTGCACCCGCCTTCGGGTCCGGTCTCTGCCCCGATTTCTGCGTTGTAAACGCAGGGCTTGTGCTTTCGGTTCCCGAAAAAAAATCGCCCCGCCGGTCGGCAGGCGTCGGCGTGAAAGGTGGGAACCGGCAGGCGGGCGGGCGGGTTGTTGTGGCAGACGGCCCTTGTCTGGCCGCGATCAACGATTGAGGAGTGAGATCATGTTCACCACCACCGCACGCAGCCTGCTGACGGGTCTTGTCATCGCCACCGCGACGGCCGCCCCGACCCTGGCCGAAGTCATGGTGCGCGATGTCGAGGTCACCACCGATCTGGAGGCGCTGCAAAATCCGGCCGCCGCCAAGCATTACGCGCATCTGTCGGACGATCTGGAGCATGCCATCATCGCCGCTCTGGATGGCAAGATGGGCGAAACCGGCAGCAAGATCACCATCGACATCAACGAGGTCGAACTGGCCAACAGCTTCCAGTCCGAACTGGGCGTGGCGGATTCGCACATGGATGGCGATGTCGGCGTGACCCATGACAGCGACCACAGCAAGTTCGATGCCTACACCCTGAGCGTGAGCTTCGCGGATGCCGGCCCGTTCTTTGCCCCGGGCACCGATCTGTCGACGATCATGAGCGACAGCCAGGAATATTACGACGCGATGATCGCGGCCTTTGCCGATCACGTCGTGCAGAAGCTGAAGTAAGCGGTTCCTGCCGATTTCGCAGCCGTAACCCCGAACGCCCCGGCCCGATGGTCCGGGGCGTTTTTTGTTATGCACCTGCCAGCCCGGACCCGGGGAAACCCTGATCGCGGGCGGGATAGTCCCGAATTGTCCCGGGCCGCGCAGGTTTCTAGCCTTGGTCCATCGCAATCATGGGGATGCAGGTCATGGCCGGGGACAAAAGCCGTCGCACAAGAACAATCGCAATCGCACTGGGCGGGATGGCCGTGATCCTGGGCGGGGCCGCGCTGTGGCTGGCGCTGCCGCCGAAAGTGGCCGATCTGTCGCCGGGCTTCACCGGCACCGCCAGCCCCGATCTGATCGCGCGCGGGCGCTATATCGCGGAGCTGGGCGATTGCGTGGCCTGCCACACGGCCAAAGACGGGGTCGAGATGGCAGGCGGGTTGGCGCTGGAAAGCCCGATGGGCACGATCTGGTCGACCAATATCACCCCCGATCCTGAAACCGGTATCGGCGGCTGGAGCTTTGGCGAGTTCGATCGGGCGATGCGCAAGGGGGTGGCGGCGGATGGCCACCATCTTTACCCGGCAATGCCTTACCCGTCCTATGCGCGGATGTCGGACGAAGACATGGGCGCGCTTTGGGCCTATCTGAGCCAGGGTCTGGCGCCGGTCGCGCAGGAAAATCAGCGCACCGATCTGGGCTTTCCGTTCAACCAGCGCTGGGGTCTGGCCTATTGGAACCTGGCTTTCCTGAAACAGGTGCCCTTCACCCCGGACCCGGAACAGGACGCCCAATGGAACCGCGGCGCCTATCTGGTGCAAAGCCTCGGTCATTGCGGTGCCTGCCATACGCCGCGCGGCGTGGGTTTTCAGGAAGTCACGATGGACGAGACCGGCGCGAAGGGCGATAAATTCCTGGCCGGTGCGCAGGTCGAGAACTGGAACGCGGTCAATCTGCGCAACCTGTGGACCGTGCCCGACATGGTGCAGCTGCTGAAAACCGGGCAGAACCGGTTCGCCACGGTCTCGGGCAGCATGGTCGATGTGATTTCCCATTCCACCCAGCATTTCAGCGACGAAGACCTGACCGCGATGGCGGTCTACATGAAATCGCTGCCTGCCGAGCGTCCGGCCCCGGTCGAGCCCCCCGCACAGGTGGTGGCGGCCGCGGTGCCCGAAGATACCTATCGCACGCCGGGCGGGCTGGGCTACATGCAGTTCTGTTCGGATTGCCACCGCCCGAATGGCGAAGGCGTGCCGGGCGTGTTTCCGCCCTTCGGCGGCAACCATACGATCGCGGCCGACGATCCCGCCACGCTCATTCACATCACCCTGACCGGCGGGCAGACGGCGGTGACCGAGGCGCACCCGCGGGCCTTCCACATGCCGGGCTTTGCCAAGCTGGCCGATGCCGAGATCGCGCAGATCCTGAGCTTCGTGCGCGGCAACTGGGGCGCGGGCGCGGCGCCGATCAGCGCCGAACAGGTGGCGCAGGCGCGTGCCACGCTCGACCCCGCGATCGACGACGCGACCTTTGAAACCCCGCGCCTGGCCGATATGCTGGCCGCGCCGAATGCCGAACAACTGGTCCGGGGCATGCGCCTGAACGCCGAGACCCGCGATCTGCTGCCCGACAACGTGGGCGACGATCTGAACTGCACCTCGTGCCACCTGAACGCGGGCACGGTGGCCGATGGCTCGCCCTATGTGGGCATCACCGCCTTCTTCCCGTCCTATCAATTGCGGGCGGGCAAGGTGATTACCATGGAAGACCGGATCAACGGCTGTTTCCGCCGCTCGATGAACGGCAAGCCGCTGGCGAAGGAAGGCGACGACATGAAGGCGATGATCGCCTATTTCGACTGGATGAAGGGCGAAACCAAACCCGAGGACAAGGTGCCCGGCCGCGGCATCGGCAAGGTCGACACCTCGCTGACCCCGGACCCGGTGCGCGGCAAGGACATCTACGCCGCGCAATGCGCCGCCTGCCATGGCGAGAATGGCGAGGGCCTGAACGATGCGGCCGGGCGCGTGGTCTATCCGCCGCTTTGGGGGGATCGGTCCTATAACATCGGCGCGGGCATGGCGCGGACCTTCAAGGCGGCGGCCTTCGTCAAGCAGAACATGCCGATTGCCGCGCATGGCAAGTTCCCGCTGGGGCAGGGTGGCCTGAGCGATCAGGACGCGGTGGATGTGGCCGAGTATTTCAGCCACATGCCGCGCCCCGACTTCCCCGACAAGGTGAAGGACTGGCCCAACGATCCGAAACCGAAAGATGCGCGCTACTGATCGCGCGCGCCTCGTGAAAGGCCGGCCCCGCGTCCCTGGGCCGGTCTTTCCATTGCCACCCGCCTGCGCCATTGTGACCGGCATGATCCTGTTTGCCTCTCGTCTGATGATCGCCTGCGCGTTGGTGCTGGGGCTGTGCGCCCCCGCACTGGCGCGCGATCTGCGTATCGGCGTTCTGGCGTTTCAAGGCTCGGAACGCGCGGCGCAGGATTTCGCGCCCACGGTGGACCATCTGAACCGCCGGCTTGGCGGCGCGGACCGGTTCGTGATGGTGCCGCTTGATCTGGCGGGCATCACCGAGGCGGTGCGCACGGGCGATCTGGATTTCGTCATCACCAACCCCGGCGATTACATCGCGCTTGAGGCGCGTTTCGGCGTGACCCGGCTGGCGACGCTGGAAAGCCGCGATCACGCGGTGCCGACCGATACGGTGGGATCGACGGTGATCGTGCCGAACCGCGCGGATCGTCCGCAGGTGCTGCGCGATCTGGCGGGGCAGCGGGTGGCGGTGGTGTCGCAGGGCGCGTTTGGCGGCTGGCTGGTGATCCGGCGCGAACTGGCCGCGGCGGGGGTGGCGCAGGCCCGTCTGGGCGCGCTCGTCGAAACCGGCTTCCCGATGGAGGGCGTGATCGCCGCGCTGCGCGAAGGCCGCGCCGAGGCCGGGGTGCTGCGCGCCTGCCTGCTGGAAGAACAGATCGCCGCGGGTCAGGTCGGACCCGACGAATTCGCCGTGCTGGGGCGCCGCGATACGCCGCAGTTTCCCTGCGCCGTGTCGTCGCAACTCTATCCCGACTGGCCCTTTGCGCGCCTGTCGGCCACGCCGCCCGATCTGGCCAAGGCGGTCACGGCGGCGCTTCTGGGCATGGCGCCGGTCGATGGCCGCGCCTGGACCGCCCCGCAGGATTACACCGCCGTTCACACGCTCTATCGCGATCTGAAGATCGGGCCCTATGCCTATCTCGCGCATCCCTCGCTGGGCGATTACATCCGCGATCACTGGCATTGGTTCGCGCTGGCGGCGCTGGCGCTGGCCTGGTGGGTGGTGCATGTCGCCCGGATCGAGACGCTGGTGCGCCGCCGCACCGCCGAGCTGACGCGCGAAATCGCCGAACGCGAGAAAGCCGAACGTGCCGCCCGCCTGCACCGCGAGGAACGCGATCAGTTCTCGCGGTTGGGGATTCTGGGCGAGATGGCCTCGGGAATCGCGCATGAGCTGAACCAGCCGCTGGCCGCCATCGCCAATTATGCCGAGGGCATGACCCGCGCGATCGACCGGGGCGCGCCCGACCTGACGTTTCTGCGCGACGGGGCGCGCGGTGTCGCGGGGCAGGCGGAACGCGCGGGTGCGATCATCCGCCGGATCCGCACCTTCATGCACCGCCGCGAGGCGCAGCGCGGCCTCTTGGACATGAACGAGGTGCTGCGCGCGGCTTTGGGGTTTTTCGAGGCGACGGCGGCGCGGCGCGGGATTCCCGTTGCACTGGACCTGACGCCCGATCTGCCGCCGGTCTGTGCCGACCGCAACGAGGTCGAACAGGTCTTGCTGAACCTGCTGCAAAACGCCGTCGACGCGATGGCCGAGGACGGCGCCGCGCGCGCACATGGCATCGTGCTGAGCACCCGCAATGATGGCGCGCGCGTCACCGTCGCGGTGCGCGATCACGGCTGCGGGCTCAGCCCCGAGGCCGAGGCGCATCTGTTCGACGCCTTCTATACCACCAAGCCGCGCGGGCTGGGCCTGGGGCTGTCGATCTGCCGCACGATTGCGGAAAACCACGGCGGGCGGCTTTGGGCCGAGGCCGAACCTGACGGCGGGCTGACGATGCGCTTCGCGCTGCCCGTGGCAAGACCGGAGGACTGCCGATGAGCCCGACCGATGACGCGCTGATCCTGATCGTCGACGATGACGAGGCGATGCGCAATTCGATGTGTTTCCTGTTCGCCTCGGTCGGGCTGCAGGCGCGGGCCTGGGATGCGGCGGATGCCTTTCTGGCCGATCTGCCCGCGCCCGGCACGATGCGCCCCGGCGCGCTGGTGCTGGATGTGCGGATGCCGGGGATGAGCGGGCTGGAACTGCAATGCCTGCTGGCGGCGCGCGATTTTCCCTTGCCCATCGTCATCGTCACCGGCCATGGCGACGTGCAGATGGCGGTCGAGGCGCTGAAGGCCGGGGCCTTCGACTTCATCGAAAAACCCTTCAAGGAACAACACTTGCTGGATCTGGTCGAGGCAGCGCTGCGGGTGTCGCGGGCCCGGCTGACGCAGGATGCGCAGCGCCGCGAGATCGCGGCGCGGCTGGAGCGGCTGGCCCGGCGCGAACGTGAGGTGCTGGAGGGTATCCTTGCGGGCAAGGCCAACAAGGTGATGGCGCAGGATCTGGACCTGTCGATCAAGACGATCGAGGGATACCGGGCCGCGGTGATGGCCAAGATGCAGGCCGGATCTGTGGCTGAACTGGTGCGGCTGATCGCAACCCTGGATTGAATATGCGCCCGCTTGCTGCGCAAGGGGCGGTGCGAGACGGCTTATCCGGGCGGGCAGGGTGCTTTCGCCTTGACACTATTTTTGACCAAGCGATTAATCGTCACATTCCGTCGACCCGGAACACCGGGCGGCAGCTGCACTGAAAAACCAACAGAGAGGGAATTCCATGATTCACCGCCGAACATTGCTGACGGCCACGGTCTCGGCGTTGATGCTGAGCGCCGCGCCGGTCACCCTTTGGGCCGAAACGCCTGCGGATACGCTGATTCAGGCCTGGACGATCGACGATATCATCTCGCTCGATCCGGCCGAGATTTTCGAATTCACCGCCTCTGAAATCGCTGGCAACACCTATGAAACGCTGATCGGTTACGACCCGAAGAACGTCGCCGACATCTTCGGCAAGGTCGCCGAAAGCTGGGAGATTTCGGAAGACGGCAAGACGATCTCGTTCAAGGTCAAGGAAGGCCGCAGCTTCGCCTCGGGCAACCCGATCACCGCCGAAGACGTGGTGTTCTCGCTGACCCGCGCGGTCAAGCTGGACAAATCGCCCGCCTTCATCCTGACGCAGTTCGGCTTCACCCCCGAAACGGTCGATGATCTGATCGTGCAGACCGGCGATTACAGCTTCGATTTCAAGATGGACAAGCCCTACGCGCCGACGCTGGTGCTGTATTGCCTGACCGCGACCGTCGCGATGGTGGTCGACAAGAAGCTGGTCATGGAACACGAGGTCGACGGCGATTTCGGCTATGAATGGCTGAAGGTGAACTACGCCGGCTCGGGCCCGTTCACGATTCGCGAATGGCGCGCCAATGAAGTCGTGGTGCTGGAGCGTAACGAGAATTACGCAGGCGACAAACCGGCGATGGCGCGGGCGATCTATCGCCACATCCCGGAAACCGCGACCCAGCGTCTGCTGCTGCAGCAAGGCGATATCGACATCGCGCGCAACCTGGCGGCCGAAGACATCGCGGCGCTGAAACAGGACCCGAACGTGACGCTGGAAGCCGGCGTGAAGGGGTCGATCTACTACATGGGTCTGAACCAGAAGAACGAATTCCTGAGCAAGCCGCAAGTGCGTCAGGCGATGAAATATCTGGTCGATTACCAGACCATCGCCGACACCATCATGGCCGGCAAGGTCGAGGTTCACCAGGCCTTCCTGCCCAAGGGCTTCCTGGGTGCGGTCAATGACACGCCCTTCAGCCTGAATGTCGAAAAGGCCAAGGAACTGCTGGCCGAGGCCGGTGTGCCCGAGGGCTTCACCGTGACCATGGATACCCGCAACACGCCCGAAATCACCGCGATGGGGCAGGCGATCCAGCAGACGATGGCGATGGCGGGGATCAAGCTGGAACTGATCCCGGGCGATGGCGGCCAGACGCTGACCAAATATCGCGCGCGCAACCACGACATCTATATCGGCCGCTGGGGGCCGGACTATCAGGACCCCCACACCAACGCCGATACCTTCGCGCGCAACCCCGACAACAGCGACGATGCGGCCTCGAAACCGCTGGCCTGGCGCAACGCCTGGGACATCCCGGAAATGACCGCCAAGGCCGATGCCGCCGTGCTGGAAGCCGACGCCGACAAGCGCGCGCAGATGTATGTCGAGCTGCAGAAGGAGAGCATGGAAACGTCGCCCTTCGTCATCATGTTCCAGGAAATCGAGGTTCTGGGCGAGCGTAACAACGTGAAGGGCTTCGTGATGGGGCCGTCGTTCAACGACAACTCCTTTGCCAAGGTCACGAAATAAACATGACCGGGACAACACATCTCAGAGGGCGCCGCGGCGCCCTCTGGCTTGGGAAATTCGCGCGGCTGGTCCTGACGGTGGCCGTAACCTTCTTCGGGCTCTTGCTCGTGACCTTTCTGATCGGGCGGATCGTCCCGGTCGATCCGGTGCTGGCGGTCGTGGGCGACCGCGCGCCCAAATCGGTCTATGACCGGGTCTATATCGAGCTGGGCCTCGACAAACCGCTGTGGGAACAGTTCTGGATGTATCTTCAGAAAGTGTTCACCGGCGATTTCGGGATCTCGTTCCTGTCGAAACGTCCGATTGTCGACGACATCGCGCGGGTCTTTCCCGCGACGCTGGAACTGGCGACGGTGGGCATCATCATCGGCACGGTCGTGGGCGTGCCCGCGGGGATTTGGGCCGCGGTGCGGCAGGGCAAATGGCCCGACCAGCTGGTGCGGGTGCTGGGGCTTGTGGGCTATTCGGCGCCGATCTTCTGGCTTGGTCTGCTGGGCCTGCTGGTGTTCTATGCCAAGCTGCACTGGGTCGCCGGTCCGGGGCGGATCGACATTGCCTATGAATATGCCTTCACGCCGAAAACCGGGCTGATCCTGTGGGATACGGCGATGCAGGGGCAATGGGGCGCCTTTGCCAATGCGTTTTCGCATATCATCCTGCCCGCCTCGCTGCTGGGCTATTTCTCGATGGCCTATATCAGCCGGATGACGCGCAGCTTCATGCTGGCCGAACTGGCGCAGGAATATGTGACCACCGCGCGCGTCAAGGGCGTGCCGGAATGGCGCATCGTCTGGGTGCATGCGCTGCGCAATGCCGCGGTGCCGCTGGTGACCGTGATCGCGCTGTCCTATGCCGGGCTTCTGGAAGGCTCGGTCCTGACCGAGACCGTCTTTGCCTGGCCGGGTCTGGGCCAGTATCTGACCAATTCACTGCAAAACGCCGACATGAATGCCGTGCTGGGGGGCACGCTGGTGATCGGCGCAATCTTCGTGGGGCTGAACCTCTTGTCCGACCTGTTGTATAACGTGCTCGATCCGCGCGTGCGGAGGCGCGCATGAGCACGCGTGCATGGCTTTTGTCCGATCACCCCACCTCGCGCCGTCAGGCCCGGCTGGGGCAGAGTTACCGCACCTGGCTGGCGTTGCGTGGCAACTGGCTGGCGATGGTGGGGCTGGCGATCGTGCTGGCGCTGGTGCTGGTGGCGGTCTTCGCGCCCTGGCTGGCGCCCTATGACCCGGTTGTGGGGAAGGATCTGAACACTTCGCGGCTGTTGCCGCCCCTGTCGCCGGGGCACCTGCTGGGCACCGACGATCTGGCGCGCGATATCCTGTCGCGGCTGATCTATGGCACCCGGCTGACGCTGATGGTGGTGGCGCTGGTGGCGGTGATCGCCACGCCGATCGGGTTGCTGGTGGGGACCACCGCGGGCTATTTCGGCGGCTGGGTCGATACCGTGCTGATGCGCTTCACCGATGTCGTGCTGGCCTTCCCGCGGCTGATCCTGGCGCTGGCTTTCGTCGCCGCATTGGGCCCGGGGATCGAAAACGCGATCATCGCGATCGCGATCACCTCGTGGCCGCCCTATGCCCGTCTGGCCCGGGCCGAGACCCTGACCATCCGCGACAGCGATTTCATCGCCGCCACGCGGCTGCAAGGCGCCTCCTCGACCCGGATCATCTGGAAACATGTCGTGCCGCTGTGCATGTCCTCGGTCATCGTGCGGGTCACGCTCGACATGGCGGGGATCATCCTGACGGCGGCTGGCCTGGGGTTCCTGGGCCTTGGCGCGCAGCCGCCGCAACCCGAATGGGGCGCGATGATCGCCGGGGGCCGCCGCTTCCTGATCGACCAGTGGTGGGTCGCCACGATGCCCGGCATCGCGATTTTCATCGTCTCGCTGGGGTTCAACCTGCTGGGCGACGGCCTGCGCGACGTGCTTGATCCGAAGGGGCGCAAATGAGCTTGCTATCCGTAGAAAACCTGCGCGTGACCTATCCCACGCGTCAGGGTCCGGCCGAGGTCGTGCGCGGCGTCAGCTTTAACCTTGGCCGTGAACGCCTTGGAATCGTTGGAGAAAGCGGGTCCGGCAAATCGCAGACCGGGCGCGCCATTCTGGGGCTGACGCCGAAACCGGGCGTGGCCACCGCCGACCGGCTGGAGTTTGACGGCATCGACCTGCGCCAGGCTGATGCGCGGCAATGGCGGTCGCTGCGCGGGCGGCGCATGTCGATGGTGATGCAGGACCCGAAATTCTCGCTCAACCCGGTGATGCCGGTGGGCAAGCAATTGATGGAGACCCTGCGCACCCACGGCACACCGCGATCCGAGGCGAAAAAACGCGCCCTTGAAATGCTGGAGGCGGTGCAGATCCGCGACCCGGAACGGGTGTTCCGCGCCTATCCGCACGAGCTTTCGGGCGGCATGGGCCAGCGCGCGATGATCGCGATGATGCTGGTCTCGGCGCCCGATCTGCTGATCGCGGACGAGCCGACCTCGGCGCTGGATGTGACGATCCAGATCGAGGTGCTGCGCATCCTCGACAAGCTGGTGGCCGAACGCGGCATGGGGCTGATCTTCATCAGCCACGACCTGCGGCTGGTGTCGAGCTTCTGCGACCGGGTGCTGGTGATGTATGCAGGCCAGGTGGTCGAGGAACTGCGCGCCGCCGATCTGCACAACGCCCGCCACCCCTATACGCAGGGTCTGCTGAACTGCCTGCCCAAGATCGACGGCGATCAGCGCCCGCTGCCGACGCTGAACCGGGACGAGGCCTGGACGAAATGACAGGTGCCGAAATGAGCGACAAGACCATGACCGACACCGTGCTGAGCGTCGAAAACCTTGAAGTCACCTTCCGCGCCGGTCTGGAAGATGTACGCGCCGTGCGCGGCGTGTCCTTCACCGTGGGGCGGGGCCAAAGCTATGGCATCGTCGGCGAAAGCGGGTCGGGCAAATCCACCGTGCTGCGCGCGATCTGCGGGCTGGCGCCGACCTCGGGCGGGCGCATCGTGCTGGACGGGGCGCCGATCCGCACCCCGCGCGATGCCGCGTTCTACCGCCGGGTGCAGATGGTGTTTCAGGACCCTTACGCCTCGCTGCACCCGCGCCACACGATCGACTCGGTGCTGTCCGAACCACTGGCGATTCAGGGCTTCGACCGGCGCGAGGAACGGATCGAGCAGGCGCTCGAAGATGTGGGTCTGGGCAAGGGCTTTCGCTTCCGTTACCCGCACCAGCTGTCCGGCGGGCAGCGCCAGCGTGTCGCCGTCGCCCGCGCGCTGATCCTGGAGCCAGAGATCATCTTGCTGGACGAACCGACATCGGCGCTCGATGCCTCGATCCAGGCCGAGGTGCTGAACCTGCTGGACCGGCTGCGGGCCGAACGCGGGCTGACCTATATCCTTGTCTCGCACGATCTGGCGGTGGTGTCGCATATGTGCGAGCGGCTGCTGGTGATGCAGCACGGGCAGGCCGTCGAGGAACTGACCCGCGAGGCGCTGCGCGCCCGTCAGGCGCAAACCGATTACACCAAGACATTGTTGAAGGCCTCGGAAGGCTATAGCGCAGAGGTGACCGCATGATCCCCGTTTTTGATGGCCATAACGATTTTCTGCTGCGCCTGTTGCGCGATCCCGCACGGCGCGAGGAAATCTGGCTGACCGGCGAGGGCGAAGGCCACCTCGACCTGCCGCGGATGAAGGCGGGCGGGTTCGTGGGCGGGTTCTTCGCGATCTATATTCCCTCGCCGATGCCGCATGACGCGCCTGATTTCGAAGAGATGATGAACCATCCGCCCTATCACCTGCCGCTGCCCGATCCGGTGCCGCTGGAAGATGCGGTGCCCGTCGCGCTGGCGATGGCGGGGCATCTGATGTGGATGGAGCGGACCGGAACGCTGCAAATTTGCCGCTCGGTCGCGGATATTCGCGCGGCGATGGCGGCGGGCAAGATCGCCGCCGTGATGCATATGGAGGGCGCCGAGGCGATCGGCCCGGATCTGGACGCGCTGCATGTCTGGCACGCGGCCGGGCTGCGCAGCCTGGGCCCGGTCTGGTCGCGCCCGACGGCGTTTGGCCATGGCGTGCCCTTCGCCTTTCCCTCGGGGCCCGATACGGGTGACGGGCTGACCGCGGCGGGCAAGGATCTGGTGCGCGAATGTAACGCCTTGAAAATCATGCTGGATCTGAGCCATCTGAACGAGGCGGGCTTCAACGATGTGGCTGCGCTGTCCGACGCGCCGCTGGTCGCCACCCATTCCAACGCGCATGCCATCACCCCCTCGGCGCGCAACCTGACCGACCGGCAGCTGGGCGTCATCCGCGACAGCGGGGGTATGGTCGGGCTGAACTATGCCACGGTGTTTCTGGCCGAAACCGGCAAGAAAGAGGCCTTCAGCGGCTGGGACCCGGTGCTGCGCCATCTGGACCATCTGATCGGCCAGCTGGGCGAGGATCACGTCGGTCTGGGCTCGGATTTCGACGGGGCGACGGTGCCTGCGGATCTGGGCGATGTGGCGGGTCTGCCGCGGATGCTCGATGCACTGGCCGCGCATGGCTATGGCGCCGAGCTGATCGAGAAACTGGCCCATCGCAACTGGCTGGCCGTGCTGGAGCGGACCTGGGGGCACTGATCCCCCGCACCCCGAAACAGGGCAGGGGCCGCGCCCCTGCCGATCACCCGGCCCGCATCCGCGCGCCGGGTCGTGCCTGTCAGATCGCCATGTCGTCCGGCGATTTCCCGGCTTCGAGTGCCGCCACGAACCACAGCGGCTTGCGTCCGCGCCCGCTCCAGGTTTGTTCGGGGTTTTCCGGGTTGCGGTATTTCGGCGCGATAGCGGCGCGTTTCTTGCCGCCATCGGTGGCGGCCAGATCGGAAATGCTGAAGCCAAGCTTGCGGGCGAATTCCTCGACCTCGGCACGGGCTTCGACCCGGCGGCGGCTTTCATAGCTTGCAATCGCCCGGGCGACTTCTTTTTCCAGCTGCTTCAATTCCGAAATGGTCAGGCTGTTCAGGTCAGAATAAGTCATAATCATCCTGTGGTTTGGCCGATTGACGCGGCGCATCAGGGGATTGACCGGCGATTGCGTTATAAAACAACCGCCCGCCGATCCGCCGCTTTTGCCACAGGGCCGATAAGGCGTCAATCTTTCGGCCAGGACGGCATTATGCAAGGCACGACTGCGATCCCTTTTGATCGCCGTGATTTCAGGGGGCCGATTTGGCCTGCCGTGCTTTTACCGCGGCTGTAATTGCGCCGGTAATATCCTCGCCGGTGCTGGCTGCACAGCTGTCCCAGATCCTTTTATCCGAGGGCAGCGGATGCCGGGTGCAGCCATAGCCCGAGACAATGCACGGATCGCCCGGATGCTGGCAGGAATAGCGTTTGTCATAGGTGCCCAGCGTATCGGGGTGATACATCTGCGCGGTGCCGGGGCTGCCATATCCGGCGGCCCGGCAAACGCAATTCAGCATCGCCTCGGACGGTTTGCTGCCAATCTTTTCCAGAAAGATCATAAGCTTGTCATGCGGCAGTTTCAAAACCTCGCTCACCGTGTCGGGCTTTTTGACGGGTTTGGCAATGGGGCCGTCGCGGCGGATATCGGCACAATCACCGCGTGCCAAGGGGGCGGAATAGCGGGCCAGCGCATCGACCTGCGCCAGCGCCCGTTCTGTGGCGAATTGGGTTTTATGCATCAGTGCATAGGACCGCTCGACCACGCTTTCGTGATCTTTCGCGCGTTCATTTCCGGCCGCAAGGATCTTGTCGTCATAAGACATCTTCAGATTTGGAAACTTTCCGTTTGCCATCAGCATGTCCAGATCGCGATCGGAAATCGTGCCGTACACTTTTCCGATATCGCGCTTCAATTCGTAATAGGCGATCTGCACCTTTTCATCATAGCGCTTGTCGACGGCCTCCAGGCCCTCCTTGATCTTTTCCTGTGCGCGCAACATCTCTTCGGCGCCGCTTTGGGCCTCCTTCATCAGGGCGGCGCGTTTTTGCTGAATTTCGGCTTCGGTCCAATTCCCGCGCGCGGCCTCTTGCACGATATCATTGGCGGCGATGCCATCGCGCACCAGTTGGGTCTGGGCATAATGCTGCTTGGCTTTCTGATAGGCGCCATAAGCGTCAAGCGCCTTGTCGATCACGTTCAGTTTCGAAAACAGATCGGTCAGCACATCGTTCATGTCCGGGATCAACTGATCGAGGGCGATCTCGCCTGCCAGTTCCCAGGGCCGCTCGATCCCGCGGGCGACCTCGGTCCAGTCGGCCTCTTCGATATGGCCGTCCAGATAGACCGCGGCGCGCACCGCCTGAGTGCAGGGATCACTGTCTTCTTCCAGAATCTTGCCCAGACCGGCCACGGTTTCATCGGAATAGGCCGACAGATCGTTGATCCGTGCCGTCATCAGCCCGCTTTCGGTCAGCGATTTCAGTTTTGCATCGGCCAGCGCGCGGGTTTTGTCGATGGCGCGCATATCCAGCGCAGAGGTGTCGCTCTGCACGCCCTGCGTGGGCGCACTGTCGGGGATAGACCACAGATCGGGGCCAGTCTGCGCCAGCGCGGCCGGAGCGAGCGCGAATGCGGCGCCGAGCACCAAGGCATGCCGTGCGAAATGCCGCGGGAAACAGCGGGTCATGGGGCAGCTCCTTCGGTTTCGGTTGCAAGAAATTCCAAAAACAGATCCGGGTCGAATTCGGCGGTATCGCTCAGCCGCAGCCGTTCGGTGCCGGTCATGCCGTCGGGGGTAACCCAGCCGCCGGTGATCCGGCGCAGCGTGACGCTGCCGCCGTCGGTTTTGCCCAGGCCCCCCGGGGTGATCGCCAGCATGAATTCGCGGCTGTTACGCAGCCCGCGCATCAGCCAGTCGCGCCCCAAGGCCAGCGCCACCCAGTCGGGCCCAAGGCGCAGGCGCAGGCTGCCGTCCCAGCCGCTGCGCCACTGTTCGGGGGGCAAGACCCGGCGCCAGTGCTGATAGCTGAAATGCGCAGAATGCAGTTGCACCTCTAGCCCACCGGCTTCGGGGCCTTCGGTCAGCTCGCGCAGGGTCACGGCAACCTTGGCGGCATCTTCGAACCGTGCCGGATCGGTGTGCAGGAAAATCCGCGCACCGATCCCGGGCGCCGGGTCCAGGTTGAAGTTCAGCTCATAAGGCGTTGTATCGACGCGGTAATCTAGGCTAACAACCGGTTCTGTTCCGATCAGTGCAATGCGGTTCCAGTCGGGAACCGGGACACGTCGGGCCAGGCTGAGCCCTTCGGGGCCTTGCCGCGCAAGCGTGGCAAAATCGGCCTTGCCCTCGCTGTGCGGCTCCCACCCGGACCCGGGGCGGGTGTCGAAAACCACGCTTTGCGGCAGCGCGACCTGACCCGCAACAGGCGCGGGGGCGGGGGGGTAATCGCCCGGCCGATAGGTCACCCGCACTCCGCGCAGCACCAGCGCACCGCTTTTATCCTGCGCAGCACGGGCGTGGATGGCCAGCCGCAGGCCGGTGCCGTCCTGCAACTCGGCGAAGGGCAGCACACCCTCCGGCAGGCCCGGGCCCTCGACCCGCACCCCGTCGGGGCGCAGCACCAGCGTCACGCGGTCGGGGATCGCCGTCAGGCCCGTGGCCTCCAGCCCGTCCTTTTCGCGCGACCGCAAGGCGCTGAGCGCGCTGAACGTGCCATCGGGCGCCTGGGTGAAACGCAGCACATAAGACCCGTTGCCGCTCAGGTTGCCGGGCAGGGCATAGCTGCTTTGCAGGGCGATTTCGAAATCGGTGGTCTCGGCCCCGGCCAGCGCCAGCTCGATCCGCGCCTCGGCCGCGCCGGTGAAACGATCAAGCCACAGCACCGCCTCAGGCGTGGCAATGCCGGTCCAGCTGCCGCCATCCTCGGGCGTCCAGTGCACGCGCAACGCGCCATCGCGCAAGGCGATGAAGCGCGCCAACTGACCTTCGCGGCGCGACACCCGGGTCCAGATCCGGCCCAGTGCGTAGCCGTCAAACAGCACCGCCTGCCGCGGGCCTTCGGCGATACTGTCGAGCCGGGGGGCGGGTTCGAAGGGGATCGTGTCGACCGAAAGCCGTTTCAGCACCAGCCCCGCGGCACTGTTCTTGGCGTTCACCTGCAGATAGCTTTGCAACGCCCAAGCCCGCCCGGCAAAGGCGCCGCTCAGCGGCTGCTCCGCGATCTGGCTGCCATCCCCGGCGCGCAATTCGATCACCTGATCGGGCCGCAGCAGCAGATGCAGCGGGCTATCCCCCTTCGGCCAGGGGAAAGCGGCGGTCTGCACCAGACGCGGCGTGCGTTGGGTCAGTTCCAGCGTGCCCTGACCCTCGCCCGTCGCTCGCAGTTGCAACCGCAGATCGGCCGCCTCGTAGGGGTCCTTGTCGGCGGCCTCGGGCGGGGTCAGGGCAAAGGAAATCCCGGTGCTCCGGTCGGCGTCAATCACGGCGGTGATCCGCTGTGCGGTTTCGGCCCCGGGCTGCGGCATCACCAGGGCGGCGCCGGGCGTGGCAAACCCAAGGTTCGCCCACTTCTTGCCCTGCGCGATGGTGTAGGTGATGGCGTCATTGCCCAATGCGGCATCGGTATCGAAGCTGGCCGCGTCGAAGGCAAAGGGCACGAGCCCGGCCAAGGAGTGCCCGTCAAAGATCAGCGCGGCCTGACCCGGCACGACCGCGTGCGCGGTCGTTTGCAACGCGGCATCGGCGGGCAGGACCGTCTGTGTCCCGGTCTGGGCCATCTGCTGCACCGGCGCCGTTCCTGCGTCAAAGGTGAAGCCCATCGCGATGGCCTGCAATGTGTCGCTCAGCGCCTGAGGCGCCTTTTCCGGGCGGATCGAGACAATCAGGAACGGCCTGCGCCCGGCATCCTCTTCCGGCGCGCGATAGATCCAGACCCGGCCACGGGTGTAGGGCATTGCCACCCCATTGATGGCATAAACCTTTGCGACGGTTTCCACCGCATGAATGCTGGTTCCGGCGATATCGGGATAGGCCTCGTCCTCGATCGACTTGACCACCAGTGAATCGCGATAAAGCACCCCCAGATGTTCATCGAGCACCTGCGCCGCGCTCATCCCGCGGGCCGGAAAGGCCGTGCTGGCCAGCAGCATCGCATCGCGACCGGGCGACACGAGCACCGCCTGACGCAGGCCCTCGGCAGCGGTGGTCTGCACGCTCCAGCCCGCAGGCAGGGGCAGGGCGAAGGCGCCGTCCGGGTCGCGATACATCGCGCCTTGCGGGGCGGTCGGTGCCGGTGTCGCCGTGGGGGTCTGCACGGGGGCGAGTTGTGCCGCAACCACGGGCTGCCCGTTCAGCGACAGCTTGGCCAGCAGCGCGGCGAACATCGCTTCGTGCTCGGCCAGCGGGACATTCGTCCCGGTCAGTTGCCACAGGAAGATCTCGCCCTCGGCATCCTTTTGCGTGAAGGCCAGTTCCAGGGTCCGCTCGGCCCCGTTTTCCAGATGGATGAACAGCGCCTCTTGCCCGGCCAGCTGGCGCTTTTCATGGCGCACGATATCGGAGAAGCCCAGCAGCGGCTCGTCCGGGAACCACCAGCGCGCCCAAAGCTGATATTTTCCGTCGGGACTGGCGAAATCATATTCCTGATCGCGGCTGGAATAGGTCAGTGTCCAGCCTGCCGGCACGCTGAACTCGGCGCTGCGCAGATCATAGGCACTGTCTTGCGCATAGGCTGCGGACAGCAAAATCCCCCCTGCCAGCACCGCCCCGAACACCATGGTCATCAGACGTTTCATCATGGCTCCTCCGTCCCGGTCCCCGGTCAGGCCCGGCCTTCAGCGCCGGGCACGACACGGGCACCCTATCGCCAAACCGTGCCTGCCGCGTTGATTCAGGTCACAGCAGCGTCCCGCCGGAGGTGTAAACTCGCACAGGGAAGGAGGCGTGATGCGCAAGGAGGCCCATCTTGTCGCCCTGTGGGGGCTGGTGCTGCGGGCGGTGGTTCTGGCACTGGTGCTGGCCGCGCTGATCGCCGGTCCGCGGGCAGGATGGGGCTGGGCAGCCGGGCTGATCGGGGCGGGGCTGGTGGTTTATGCGGTCGCACGGCGCCCGGGCCGGGGTGATTTCACCTATGCGGCAGCTTCGGCCATCGTCATCCCGGATCTTCTGGGGTTTGCGCTGGCGGGGCTGTTTGCGGCCTTTCCTGTCTGGGCGACGCCCGACTTGGGGTCGGGTGCGCTGCATCCTTCGGCTTGGCTGATGTGGCCGATGGCCCTGCTGAGCACCAGCCTTCTGTTCATCGCCTGGCGGTCAGAGAGTTTCGCGTTGCGCCTGACGCCCGAGGCGCTGGAGATGACCCGGGGCGTCGCGTGCTGGCATGTGCCCTATGCCGAGATCAGCGAAGTGGGGCCATGGCGGCGTGATCTGCCGCGCTGGATGCGTGCCGTGGTGCCGTTTCTACTGGCCTCCGGCCGTTATGGCCCGGCAGGGGCGGTGATGCTGGCGCGCGAACGGCGTGGCATCGCGCTGCGGGTTCGGGGGCATCCCGATCTGATCATCGAAACCGACAGCCTGCATCCCGCAGGCAGCAAATTGCTCAAGGCCCTGTCGCAGCGCGGCATTCCCGGCCTGCCGCTCAGCCCCGCCCGCAGTGGGGCGCGCGCTCCTGCATCGTGAGGACATGTCATGATTCCGTTTTCCACCCCCTATCGTCATGCACTGCTGGCCGCCCTGCTGGCCTGTTCCGCCTTGGTGGCGCCCGCTGCCGCGCAAACCGCGGGCACCTCTGCGCCCGAGGTTTTCGTTGCGCCGCAGGTGCCCGCAGACTGGCAGGCAGCGCGGGTCAACGGCATTGATCTGCGGCTGCCGCCGGGGCTGATGGTGCTGCGCGACGGGCGGGACGAGCATGTCTGGGGCGAGGGCGATGAAAAGACCCGCGAAGGCTTTGGTCTGGGCATCGCCTTTTCCGATGCGCCAGAGCGCGACATGAAACGCGAAGATGCCACATTCGACGGGGCCGCGCTTGTGCTGCCCAGCGGTCAGGTCTTTCGCCGCTATACCGCCGAGGCCCCGCCCGAGGCGGGTGTGAAAGGCCGGATGGAGGCGCTGGTGTCGGATCTGCCGATGCAGGGCGAGGACCGGCTGATCGTCTCGGTCATGGCGATGGGCCGCGATCTGGACGACTACCAAACGATGTTCGCGCAGTTTCTGGGCGGTCTGGTCCTGCCGCCCCCGGGCGAGCAGGTGCAGCGCGATTTTCTGGGGGGCGTGGTGCGGATGCCGGTCGGGCCGGGCTGGTCTGGCGCGCGCGATACGGATGCCGAGGACGTTCGCCTGCATACCGATGCACTCGACGGGCGCATTCAGCTGAGCCGCGGGGCGGTCAATACCGGCCCGATGCGGATCGGCACGCCCGGCAAGGCGGTGCTGTTCATGGGGCAAAAGGCGCAGGTCTTCGCACATGAAGACGGCTCCGAAACCGAAGACGACGGCACGGGCGACATCGGTCAGGCGCGTGTGATTGTGCTGGAAACGTGTCTGCCCGACGGTGCGGCGATTTCGTTGCGTTTTGCGGGCATGCCGGGGCTGTTTCATGCGCCCGATGTCGCGGAGATGGTGGCCAAGGGGGCCATCGTTCTGCCCGAAGGCTCTGCCCCCTGTGCCCCGGGCGTTCTGCCCGAAGGGTCCGATCTTGCTGCGCAAGGCGTGCGCCCGGACATCGCGCCGCCCTTCGGGGTGGCGCCGCCCGGACCGGTGCAGCCGCGGGCCAGCGGTCAGGCCTTGGGCGGGCTGTTCAGTTACCGTCTGCCGATCGGCTGGACCGCCACATCCGAGGCGGGCGATGCGCGCATCCGTTTCGTCAATGCCGATGGCAGCGTCACGATCACCCTGGCGCGCGGCGCGGCGCTGACAGGGCCGGATGGGCCCGGCGCTCTGGTGCCCGAGGGCACCTTCCACCGCGGTGCCATCTCTTTCGGGTGGCCGGTGACGAAATACGACTGGCCGGTTGCCGGGGACAGTGCCGGTCTGAACCGTTTGCTGATCCACGATCATTGCCTGCCCGGAGATGAGCGCATGGGCATGCTGGTCACGGCGCCCAAGGCCTTTCTGGACGAGGGGGCGCTGTCCGAGGTGCTGCGCGAGGTGAAGATGCACATGCCCGATGACATCAAGGCCTGTCCCGACCCGGGCGCAGGTATCGGCAAGACCCCCGCGCAAAAGGCCGTGCCGCAGCCGGACAGCGGTGCGGCAGGCAGCGTCCCGGCCGAGACGGTGACCGCGCGCGCGGTCATGCCAACCGGATCAGGGGCGCCAGAGACGGCGTCCGCGCCGCAAACGGATGAAGACTGGTTCGGGCAGCCGCCCACGGCCACGCGGCCCTCGCCTGCGACCGAGTCTCTGGCCGGGCGCTGGCAGGGGGGAACGGCCTTTGCTCAGACAGGGGGGGCTGGCGGGGCGGCCTCGCAGGCCGCGCCTGAACCGGTGCAGCAGGGGAAGGCGATGCAGGGCGCCACGGGGCAGGGCGCGCAAGCCCCTGTGCCCGTGCCGATGCCGCCGGTCACCCCCGCGCCCGCCGCCGATCCCGACACGTTCACCCCGATGGAGGGCGGCTATGCGCTGTATCGCAATCAGCGCTACGGCACCACGATCCTGTTCCCGGCAAGCTATTTCCGTCCCACGCCCGCGCCCGACAGTGGCGACGGGCGGCTGTTCCAGTCGGTCGACGGCACGGCGGTCTTCTACGTCTTCGCGCAATACAATGCCGAGGGACTGAGCCAGCGCCAACAGATCGCCCGCGAAAAATCCGATCCGGCGCAGCGTCGCGTCACCTATGAACGTGCGGGTCCGGGCTGGTATGTGGTGTCGGGATTTAGTGGAACGAACATCTTCTACCGCCGGGTTCTGGAAGATCGCGACGGGTTGCTTCGGGTGTTCGAAATCACCTATCCGCAGGCACGCAAGGCCGAATTCGATGCGGTGGTGACCTATATGGCGCAAAGCTTCGGGCCGATGTGAGGGGGCAAGGTGCCGGGGGAGCGCGGCGCGCTGACCTCGCGAAATGGCGAAGAACGGCTTTCATGGCCCCGCGCATCTGGTGTAAAGGCCGGGCGTGAGAGCGCGCAGATCGCAGCCACGGGCCCGGCCCGCGAGACGCCGCACCGGGCCAGAGGCATGTCGTCAGTATGAAGCAAACACCACAACTCATTTCGGCTGCGCGCCTCTCGGTCGCGCCCATGATGGACTGGACGGGCTGAACAAAATTATTGTCATTTGTCCGTGCTTTACGCAATTTTGGAAAGGCTGAGTTGTAAACTCGAATCCGCCACCGGCTATTCCCAGCGGCTTTTGCATGGCGAGGGCGTGGCGATCGGCTGCGCGCTGGCCTTTGAGCTCAGCCAGCGGCTGGGCCTGTGCGCACAAGAGGCACCAAGCCGCGTGCGCGCCCATCTGCGCGACATGAAGATGAAGGTGGATCTGTCTGATATTCCCGGGGACTTGCCGGATGCCGACGCGCTGATCGAGCTGATGGGCCAAGACAAGAAAGTGCTCGATGGCAAGCTGCGCTTCATCCTCGCGCGCGGGATCGGCGAGGCTTTTGTGACCTCGGACGTGCCGCGTGACGTGCTGAAAACGGTGCTGGTCGAGGCGCTGGCCACGCGCGGCTAAATCGCGGCGGAAACGGTCGGTAAAACCGGGCCAAGCAATAGAAAAGGGCGTCGGCCAAGGACTGGCCGACGCCCGGTTTCATCAGGATAGGCCGATCAGAAAGCGGCCAGAACCGTTTGCGACACGGCGCTGTGGGCCGGGTTCATGATCGCGTCGGCAACGCTGTTCATCGGAACCTTGGTGCCCATGCCGCCGATCGGGAAGGTCAGGCCGATGCGCACGGTATCCATGTCGCCATCGCCCATGCCGTCCACCGACAGGTCGGTGCGCGCCAGTTCGAGCGAGGCGAACGAGTTCACCTTGATCAGCGCCGAGGTGTCATAGCTGACGCCGATGCCGTAGCTGTCGAGATCCGCATCGAGCCCGCCGAAGTCGATCGAGCTGTTGGCATAGCCCGCGAAGACCGTCCAGTTCGGGGTCATGTCATAGGCCGCCGCGACGCCGAGGAAGTCGAGGTCCATATCGTCGCCCGGGATGCTGACCGTGGTGCGGGTGAAGGCACCGGCCAGAACCAGGTTCTCCATCGGGGCGTATTTGCCCGCGATCCCGAAGTCGTGGATGTCAACGTTGCCCGGCAGGTCGGGGCTGGTGTCGGAGACGCCGACGAAGGCGCTGACATCGCCCTTGGCAAAGGCATAGCCGCCGCTCACGCCGTAAGAGGTCAGCGTGATGTCGAGGGGCAGCATGTCGGTCGTGATCTTGCCTTGCTCGGCATAGACGCCGAACGAGAAGCCGTTGCCGAAGGCATAGGCCACATCGGCACCGATGACCGAGGCGCCGATCGTGTCGGGGGCGCCGTCGATATCGACGCGGGCGGCGTCAAGACGCGCGCCGAAGCTGATACCATTGCCGACATCAACCTTGATGCGACCGTCGAAGGTCAGGCTGTCGACATCAAGATTCATATCGGAGATGTCCGAAAAGCCGTAGCCGAGGGTCGCGCCGCCGGTGATGTCCTGCGCATAGGCTGCCGCAAAGGGGGCCGCCGTGAGCGACAGGGCCGCGAGCAGAGTGAGGGAACGTTTCATGGGATCCTCCAGAAAATGCATTAAGTTCTTATTAAGAATAGTTAACGCAGGGGCGCTGAGTCTGCAATTTGGAGCCAGCGAACTCTCTGAAATCGAAAATATATGTTGCCGCGAGGCTACATGTGACATTTGTACTCAGCACGGTTTTGGTCCTTTTGTCTTGATCCGACATTCCCCAAGTGGCCTGCCGCTTGACTTCAAGATCGCCTGATTTTGCTCGCTGGGCAAGCGTTTTTCGCCCCGAGCGGTGTCTGTCGTCGCGCAAACGGCCGAAGTCGGGTGGATCAAGCCTCGAACCCGCAGCATTCTGGCCCGGCAGAGCCGCTTTTCCGCGCGGCAGACGGACCTGTCCTGCCGCTTTCGTTCAGCTTGGGCATGGATCGTGGTCATGCGCATGACGGAGGCGTTCGAAGACGGCGGATGGCGGCAAGGACGGCCCGCACCATCGGGCCGGTGACGGCGACCTCGGCCAACTGGAAGGTAATGGCGCGGGCGTGGCGGACGACGCGGGCGCCGATCTTGATCAGCTTGAGTTGCAGGCTGGTCAACGACCAGTCCGCCATGGCCTCGGGCAGTTCGATGCAGCGCAGGAAGGTTGCCAGGTTGTAGGCCAGCGCGTGCAGTTGCAGCCGCACCTCGTTGTGCCGGAACTTCCGGCATGACAGCCGCGTCCAGCGAAAGGCATATTTGCCTTCCTTGATGTGCTGCTCTGCGGTGCCGCGCTGGTTGTAGAACCTCACCACCCAGTCTGGCTCCATCGGCAGGTTGGTGACGATGAAGCCGACTTTGGGGAACAGCTCGCCCGGATGCCATTCGATCTTGGCGATGACGCGGCGCGGCTTGTCCCAGGACGCCGCCTGATACTCGAAGTCCTCGAAGAACCGTTTGACCTTGGTCAGCGAAGGCCGTCCCACGGGCCGTGTCAGCCGATGCGCGATCTTCTCGCGCAAGACGGCGTTGGCGGGCAGACGGATGGCGTAGAAGAACCTGGCTTCTTCCAGCCGCATATAGATCGCGGGGATCGCGTAGGCAGCGTCGGCCCGGAAGAAGCGTCCACCAAGGTCGCGGCCAGCATATCGGGCAATGACGGGATCAAGGACATCCCGCCAGCCATCGGCGCTGTGGACATTGCCGTTACGCAGGGCGCAGCGCTCCAGCATGCCAAACTGGTTGAACAAGAAGATGGGGTGATAGCAGGTGCAGTCGAAATGCCCGTTCCAGGCAGCACCTTCCTGATCGCCGTGGGTGGGGCTGACCGAGCTGTCCATGTCCAGCACGATGTATTTCAACCCGTTGCGGTCATGAAACCGGTCGATCCATTGGCCGTTCAGATCGGCCAGCGCCGCCCGGTTCGCGGCCAGAGCCAGCGTCTCGGTCTCGAACCGTCCCATCTGCGATGCCGAAGCAGCTTGCGCCTCGACGGCCCTGCCGCCAACGACCTGACGCATCACGGGATCGAGGGCCAAGCGGTCGGCATCGTTCACATCCTCGTATCCGGCCAGTCGTCCGAACACCGATTGCCGGAACAATCCGTCAAGCCGATGGAGCGTGTTCTTCCCGGTGCGGCTGTCTCGCAGCGCCTCCGACGCCAGATTGGACAGGCCGAGCACGTCATCAAGCTCGCGCATCACCAGCAGGCCACCGTCTGAACTGATCTGCGCACCACGGAACTCCAGACGCACACGGCGGTCGAAATCAACCCGATCTCCCCGCGCCAAGCCCGCACCCTCCAGGTGATCCATGAAACGCGCCCCTCGCAGCCGTCAACGCCATGATTTATATGCGAAATATCACGATTACGACAGCGAAATCAGCGACTTACTTGGAGAATGTGGGGTAAATCCTGTTGGCTGCCCAAAGTGGCGCGGCCAGTGCCGGTTCACTGGAACACGTTCAGGATGCCGCCGACCATGAAGGCGATCACGATGAAGGCCGCCAGCCGCTGCAGGTAGAGCAGAGCGATCAAACCGCGCGCGACACGGGTCGACGATTGCTCGAACCAGTTTTCACTCCCGGGCTGAGCGAATTTGTTGTCGAGTTGCAGCGTCGGAATGGTCCGGTCGATGCTGAAAAACAGCCCCGTTACCCGCGGCCGCGGGCAAGACGCGGGTATTGCAATCCTGTCGGCGCGCGGGCTGTGGAGCAACCGCAGTCCCCAGACCGCCAATTTGGCCACCAGCCACCAGATCACATCGGCATGCAGCACCAACGCGCCGAGCAGCCAGATCACCAGCAAGATCACCACCGCCTGCGCGTTGTCGTAGCCATATTGGTTGATGTGATAGCCGAGCCAGTAAAACACTTTCCGGACCGGGTTCTGGCTGGCGATGGCAGCGGCGTAATGGTCATTTTGTAGAATGGCGATCTTGCGTTCGAGCTCAGGGTAGCCCTCGGCCAGCGCGGCATGTCGCAGCGTGCCGTAAGTGGTGCCGGAATAATTGCTGGGCTGCGCGCGGTCATAGCGCCCGTCCTTCAGCGCAACCCCGAGCGAGGGCAGCAACTCGTCGAAATAGAGCGCGGTCACATCCTGCTCCCCATTGGGGCTGGCCGTCGGAGGCGCTTCTTCATCTTTCGCCTCCTTGTCGTCGGGGTCGGGCAGATCCATCGCGCCATCGTCCTTGGCCGGATCGAACAGCGTGATGCGGCCCAGTTCCGCGCCGTCGATCGAAAGACTGCGCGGGCCATCCGCCGGGCTCAGGCCCTTGCGGGTGAGAACGAGGCTGCCGATCTTCGAATGGCGAAGGTTGAGATCGGCCCCGGGGGCAAAGGCGGCACGGTTGCCGGGCACGATGAGCGAGCCGATGGTTGCGCCATTGGCGTAGAGTTGTTTCTCGATCGGCAGGCCGATCCGGGCGGTGTCGAAATGCGCGTCCGTTAGGGTAAGAACCTTGATACGGTTCGTCAGAAGACACTCGCCTTTCGCGTCGGTGAGCGCGTTCGCTGCGGTCTCCACGGGCGCTGGCTTGGTGCTATCGCCCTCGGGTTCGCTACTTGTCTGGGGTATTTTCGTGCCTTGGAAGAGCAGGGCATTTCCGCGCACCCTATTCAGGTTCAGACGGCCAATATCGTTTTCCCAAGCCAAGACCGAGCCGATGCTGGAATCTTCGAAGCTGATTGTCTTGGCGATCTTGAGGCACGACAGTTCCACGTCGTTTGCGGACAAACTCCAGATGATGGCTTCATCGATTGTCGATCTTCCAAAATACACATGACCGTCGACCGTCACGAATTTTAGCTCCAGATCGGAAATTTCACTGGGGTGACGCGTGTCGGTGTTATCATCGTCAGACACCTGAATCTGATGCCACTTTGAATACCAAGCCGTCAACTTTTTGGCCTTCGAGCCCGACCAGAACATTGTATCGGCATTCACACCCCAGAAGTTTGCTTCGTTTGCAAACGTCGAGCGCGTGATCCGAAAGACTTTTGCTTCCGATTTGCCCGCCCACAGTTCATTTGCAGAAACGTCTCGCACCACGAACTCGTCGGCAATCCTCGCGGAACCGGCATAAATCCCCACCTTTTCATCTTGCACACCGGCCTTTTCGTTGCGCTCGATGCGCAACGGGCGCAGATCGGCAAGCGTGACCTTGCGCGCAACGAGGTAGTTCAGATTGATCTCGCCAGACATCACGGAGTTGGTGATGGTGACATCCTTGTCGACGGTCGCGCCGGAGAGGTCGAGTGAAATGTCGCTGTCACGAATTTCGAGCGAGCGTAGATGGCAATTCGGAAGACGAATAATTAAACCGATGCCTGATTCATGTGCATTGATGAGGTAGACGTCGGTGTTTTCGAGGAGGCTACATATACGGTCCTTTCCGGACGTCGGGCCGTAATCGTATGTCAGATAAGGTGCCAACCCGAGCGTTCCGTCTACACGGATTCTCTTTGGCTGTTTGTCTTGGATAATCGGCGCAATATCTGGCAACTCTATGTGATCGACCGTTCGGTTGTATAATTCTGCCGCACGTTCAGGCGTGTGCTCATGTTTCCACTCTTGATCGAAAGGAAAGAACCTCTTTGCCTTCATATTTTTAAGCGATTCTGGAAATTTAGGAGTAGTCGTTATTGTGACGTTCGTGTATTCTTCTTCGACGGCCCATAGTCGATCCATATCCGCAGGCCAGGCGGCGAGCAGAGGATTCTTGTCGATATCCGCGAGACGCTTGCCAAGGTCCTGTAACATCCGCGCCTTGAAGACCTGCTCGACATAATCCGCCCCACCGATACGCAGTTCGAATTCAGTCGCCTCGCACGGTTCGCGCTCGATTGCGAAAATCAGCGTTTGGAAATAGTAACTCCCGATCGCCGAATATAAATTGTGATCGCCGCTTTTCAGAGAGTGCGAGTCCTCCATCGCGCGCCAGAGCAGGAAGACGTCCGGGCCGTGAACGTAGGCTGCGCCAAAATCATACCCGGTCTCCGGAGCCGTTTGCCCATCCTGTGCCGCGCGCTCGGCCAGAGCGTCGATGATCACCGCCCAATCGCGCGCGAGTTTTTGCAAGATGAGGTCCTGGCGGGCGCATTGATTGCGCCAGCCCTTGCCGCTCCATGTCGGTTGTGCGGCGAGAAACAGACCATCCCCCATTGCGGAGAATTCGTAACTCGGATCTGCGATATACTTTGCCCAACCGACGAAGTCGTTGGCCCAGCCGCCCTTGGCGAGCGAGGCTTCGATTGCCTTTCTCTCGGCATCGCTGAGCGCTTCAATGAATGCGGAATCGGGGGTGCTGACCCACGTGCCTTCGGGCGTTTGGGCCGCGGCGGGAAAATACGCTTGAACCACGAACACCAGCACAAAGATCAGGCGAACCAATAGCTTCATCATAAGGCCTCCGAGGAGCATAAATGCCGGGATAGCGTGCTTAACTATCCGTGATCCCACAAGAGGCCACTGCCCCAGAGCGGGAATTGCCGCGCCACGAAGCCTATCGCGCCCGCGGCCCGGATCGGTTGCTCCTTGAGCGCGAGCGCGAAGCCGCCGATCAGGCGCACCAGCGTCCAGACCACGGCGAAGATGGCGCAGCACCCCGCAAGTGACACGGGGAACAGAAGACTTAGACCCGGTAGGGCATAGATGATCTCGGCCGGCATTAGTCTGGCGGATGTTACGGCCGTGTTGGCCATGTTTATTCCTGCATCGTCAACGGATATTCGGGGTTTGACCGGGCCAGGCCTGCATCAAATTCTCCAGCGCGATTTCGCGCGCGGAGCCCGTGAGTGAGAGGGCGTAGCGCGCGGCGAGAGCCGGCTGGCCTGTGCTCATCCGGTCGATCTTGGCCAGCATCTCGGCCGCGCGCCCGTTGGTGCGTTGATCCAGCGCCGCCAGAAAGCGCATCAGTGCGGCCTGATCCCCCGGGGCCGCGTGCGCCAGGCGCAGGCGCAGCGCCTGTTCTGGGCTGGCAAAGGCATTGTCCAGCACGGTCATCGCCTGCGTAGCAAATTCGAACTGCCCCGCCAGCAGGGCGGCATCCAGCAGACGGCCATCGGGGTCTGCCTGATCGCCCGTCACATCGACATCCAGCAGCTGCGCGAACAGCGCCTCGGCGGCGGCGGGCTGATCGGCGGCGACCAGATGCCACATCGTCTGCACCAGCCGCCGCATTCCCATCTCGGGCGGCAGCTGGCGGATCGCCTGCGGCAGGCTTTCCACCTCGCCCGCGATTGCGCGCTCGATCATCCAGCCGTCTTGCAGCGCAAGCTGCGCCTGCTCCGGAAACTGCGCATCCGGCAGGCCCAGCACGCTATCCAGCCACGCCTGATCGTTAGCCTGCCCAATCGCGCGCCCGGCGTTAAAGGCGAAGCGGGCCGCATGTTCGGCCATCGTGGGATCTTGGGCAAAGGTCTGCAGCGCGTCCTTGTCCCCCAGACCGATCAGCGCGACCAGAATGCGCGCAAGGTCGCGTCCGGCGACGGGCGTTTGCTGCGCGCTGCGCAGCAGATCGGCCTGCGCCTCGGGGGGCAGCCAGTCGGGCAGGCTGTCGATGGCGAAATCGTTCTCGGCCATCGCGCGGGTGCCAAACAGGGCGCGCGCGGCATCGGTCTGGCCCGCACGCCACAACACCACTGCCGCAATCGCCGCCGCGTCCGAACCATCCTTGATCCAGCCCTTGCCCTGCCATTCGGCCAGCTTGGCCGCGGGCCGATCGCCCAACGCCACGGTGAAGGCCTCGATCCCGCCCAGCTGCGTCACCAGATGATCGGCGGCGGCGCCCTGCGACCGGGCCAGCCGCGCGGCCATCGCCATCGTCACCGGGGTCTGCACCAGATTGCGCCCCGAACGATATTCCGCGACCAGTTCCATGAACGCCGGCCAGTCGCTGATGCGCGATCCGGGCGCGGGATCGATCTGCTCCAGCCAGGCCTGCACGGCGTCCTCGTGCCCCGCGGTCAGCAGGCGATACATCAGATCAAAGATATCGCGGTCGGGCAGCGACCGGGTCTGCCCGGCAAAGGCCTTGGCGCCCGCCGCCCCCTGATCCAGCAGCGCCAGATAAGTGCGATAATCCTGCGGCAGCTCCTCCAGCGTCTGCTGCACGCTTTCACCGCGCCGCGCGGCGGTCGCTTCGGCCAGCGCCGCCATCAGACCGCGCGCGGTGGGCCCGATCGCGCAGTGGTCCACCGCCGCGGCCAGTTCGGCCCGCGCGATCAACTGATTCAGCTGTGCCAGATCGACCGCGCCGATCTGCGCCCCCGAGGCGATCTGCCGCGCGGCCTCGGTGCCGGGCAGATCGGCCCGGATCGCGGCAATCGCGTCGCGCGCGGCGATCAGGTCTTCGCAGGCGGCCGCCTGGCTGTCGGAGCGCGCCGCTGCCGTGATCCGCGTCAGCGCCTCGCTGAGCAGTTCATTGGTAACCGCGTCGTCATCCTTGCAGGCGCTCAGCAGCGCCAGACCGTCAAGCGAGATCATCATCTTGTGTTTCATTCATAGCCCCCGATTGTTATGCGCCCACCAGACCACGCGGTGCAGAGGCGTGGATCGCGCGGGCTTGCTGTGGCTTGCGCGGGACGTGGGCCGCAGGGCAGGGGGGCGCACCCCGGCACACCGGGTGATACGTGTCGCATTCCGCCCAAACGTTTCGACTGTGCGAATCACCGTCATCGCCCCGACCCCAAGATTACCCCTGACCCAAAAGGGTTAGCGGGCGTTCACGCCGCTGTGACCGGACCAGAGTCCGGCAAAATTCCCACAGCGTGCGAAAGCAGGGGGCGGAACTGCGGTGTTTGCTTGAGCGGATCGCAATATCTGCATTTACTGTCCCCCGTCCGGGGCGATGCGACTGACGGGCGGAGATGTCACGCAGGTATCGCTCGCGACAATCGACATTGCGGAAGTGCGGGAATTGCGTCGTGAACAAAGAGAATGCCACTTTTTGGGACAAGCTGCTGCCGATCACGCTGATGGAGGCCGCCCGCGATCCGCTGAAATGGGGCGATGCGCTGGAGCTGATCATGCGGATGAGTGGCGCCAAGGCCGCCATGATCACCCTGCGCGACCGCTCCAGCTGTCAGATCGTGAACGATGTCGAGCTGGAGCGGAAATACCATTCGCCGCTGATCCGCGGTTTCTCGACCGAGGCGATCGTCTATTATCTGACCGAGCTGCGCACCATCGACCCCTGGGCCGAGTTTCAGAAAACCTGTCACCCGCACCATCCGACCCAGATGTCCAAGGTCTGCCCGCAGGATCGGATCGCCGACCGTCGCTTCCTCGACTGGCTGCGCACGGTCGGGTTTCAGGACTCGGTCGTCTTCGAGCTGGACCGGGTGGCGGGCTATTGGACGGCGCTGAACCTGTTCGTCGAGCGCCCCGACACGCCCGAGGCGCACCGGGTGCTGGATTTCGCGCATGAGAATTTCGACCTGATCCGCAGTGCCTGGGTCACCTCGCAGACGCTTTCGCGCAGCCGCCAGTCCAATGCCGGGTTGCTGGACCGGGCGGCGGGGATGGGGGCGCCGATCTGCATCGTCGGCGCCAATGGCGAATTGCTGGAAAACAACGCACTTTTCGGCGAGGTTCTGGCAAGCGGCATCATCCGGCTGTCGGGACGCGATCGGCGGCTTAGCTTTTCACGCACGGTTCGGGTCAGCGGGCTGATCCGCTGGGATCAGAGCGCCTTTCTGCGCCATGAGGGCGACGAGGACGAGATGGTCGTGCTGGCCAGTCGCCTAGACCCCGATCCGATCTTTGCGGGCAAACGCGAAAGCCACTGGATTCTGACCTGCGGGGCCAAGGGCGGTGCTTCGGCGGCTACGGGGTCGCATCTGGACGTGCTGACCCGGCAAGAGCGCGATCTTTACCTTGGCATCACCCAAGGCAAGTCCGTCGCGCAGGCTGGCGAGGCGATCGGGCTGAAACGCTCGCGCAGCTTCGACGTCTGGGGCGCGGTCAAGGACAAGCTGGGCCTGAAAAGCGCCCATCAGCTGCGCTAGGCCGCCGCTGCAAAAGCTCTGTCGCCCGCCGATTTCGGCGCGGGCAAAAGCCACCGCAAGGCCGCGCAAGGCCTGCGGCGCGGCCCCTTGTCATGTTTCCCCTGTCGGCAGCCCAGAAGGACGCCGGCGTCGATCGGCAAAAGGGGTAAGACAATGCGACACTTTCCGGCCAAGTTCTTCAAAGGCGCTCAGGGGGCCCTGCGCCCCTTCGAGGCGATCATCAACGGCTTTGCCAGCAAGGCCGAGCCGCGCATCACGGCCCCGCCCGGGGCGATCTGCTATTCGCTCAAGCCCGGCTTCATCCGGACCTTTGCGACCTCTGGCTATCCGTTCATGACCTATTACGAGTTCAACGATCTGGCGGGCTGGTGCCGCGATACCTATTTCGCCCCCGATCACGTCGCGGGCTATGCCGAGGAGATCGGCAAGGCCTATACGGTCTGGACCCATGAAGAGCTCAGCGCCTATCGGCGGCACGTCATTCTTGGGGATCTGCGGGGGAACCTGACGATTGCCTTCGAGGTGCCCTTCCTGACCGCGGCCGCGTGGTTCCCGCTGCGGATCACCCTGTTCGACGTCAAGGGCGTCTATTTTCAGACCGATCAGAAACTGGTGGTGGAGCGGATCGACGCGCAGGGGGCGGTGCTGAGCTCGTGGAAGAAGATCCCGGCCCTGCGCGACAGCCTGCCGCGTCTGCGCGACCGCACGGCGCGCTGAGCGGGGCGGTGAGACGGGGCGATAAGACCGACGCGCGCCGGGGCTCTGGCGCGCGTCGGTTTTCGGCCGGTGCGGCCCCGGGCTATCTCAGAAGATATTCGAGCTGCGCGACGCGCAGCGGCGCGTCGGGATGGGCGTCGAGCCAGGCCAGGATGGTGCCGGCATCGACCTCGGTCATCCGGGGCGGGGCTTCGCCCAAGGCCGTATCCTCTTCCTCGGCACCGGCAAAGCCCTGCTTCGCGGCCCGCGCCAGCTCACCGCAGGAAAACAGCGCGATCAGCTCGGCATCCCCCTCGACCGCCAGCAGGCGGTAGAAATCGCTCGGCGGACGAAACTCGATCGCGTCCTGACCATAGCCCGGCACGATCAGCTCGGACGTGCCCGCGCGCGTCTGGGTCAGTTCGGTATCGGGATGCGCCGCGCTGGGCCACAGCGTATCGATCGGCCCGCGTGTGCCCTGCGGCACCTGAATCAGCGCCACATGCGCCCCCTTGCGCCCCGTTACGCGCAGCCGAACCCGCTCGCTCACATGGTAGATGTCATAGGGGCTGCGGCGGTCGGTGACATAGCTCAGCCCGCGGTCGCGGCGGTCGCGCAGGATTTCGATGCTCAGCCCCTGCGACGCCAGCGCACCATAAAGCCGCTGCAACAGACGGATGCGCCGCGAGGAATCGTAAACCCCGATGCCATGGGCGCGCAATTCGGCCTCGAAGGCCTGCGGATCGCGCAGATCGAACAGCGACCCGTCCAGCCCGAAGTGATTGAGCTGATAGCCCTTGATGATCGCCGTGGCCTCAAGCGGGCTGAGCGGCACGGTGCCACTGCGCCGATTGGTGATGCCTGCTTGCGAGCTCAGCTCCAGCAGCGTGGCAAGGTGCAGGTTGCACAGAAATTTTTTTTCGATTGATCCGCCCAGCGCCGTCCACAGCATCGCGATCTGCCAGTCGAAATCGGCCATCGGGCGCGCAGGTTCGGCGGTGGGTTCGGTCAGTGGCAATGGCGTAGGTGCGGCGGTGGTGCGGATGTTGCTCATCAAAGCCTCCTTGACGTGGTTTCGCGCAGTGTCGCCGCGCGGCCGATCTTTGCGGTTGCGCGGGCTTGCGCGCCCTTGCGCGGGGGGCAGGGCGATCACCCGCAATAGCATTGAAACGCCGCCCAGTGCCGAGGCGCGGCAAAGCGCGGATCGGCGCGCAATTCGTCTTGCGCCGCGGACAGCGCCTGTGCGGGGGCCGCCCCCGCGGCCAGATGGCGATGCGTGGCCACCGCCAACGCCTGAGTTGCCGCATCGTCGACGGGCCAGAGCGCCGCGATCACATGGCGCGCCCCCAGCGCCACGAGCTGCGCGGCGAAACTGTCCTGCCCCTGGGCGCCTGCGCTGTCGCATCCGGCCAGAAACACCAGATCGGTCCCGCGCAGATCAACCGAGCGGTTGAACAGCTGGCTCAGCGCGACCGCCTCGCCATCCGCGCCGATCAACGCCGAGCGCGCGGGATCGTGCTCATCCATCCGGAAATGCGCACTGATATGCAGAATCCGCGGCGGACGGATCAGCACCGCGGCCAGGCTGGGGCGGTTGAATTCGGTCAGGGCGGTGCCGGTCTGGCCATGCAGCGCCAAAATCGCCTGCGCCTCGGCCTGCGGCGCGCTCAGCGCGTCATGGCCTGTGCCCAGCGCAAAGGCCACATGCAGTGGCGGCCCCGGGCGGACCGGATCGCTCAGGCGCGGGGCGCGGCCGGTGCGGATGGTCAGCCGATGCGTTTCCCCCAGCGGCGCCGCGCGATGCAGCAGCGCCGCGAAGGGCAGGGCGGCAACCGCGCCATGGGCTGCGATCTCCAGCGCTGACACCCCCGCCAGCAGATCCGCGATCGGATCAAGCAATGCCTGACCCAGCGCGGCGCGGTCCTCGGTCGCAGCGGCACCACGCCGCAAGTCGCCTTGCAGTGCTTGCACCCGGGCGGCGATCTCCGGCAACGACATCTGGACCGGCGCCACCCGCTCGCCCCATGGCCCCTGCGCAAGGCAGATCAGCGCGCCATCGCGCACAAGATAGGCAAGGCGCAGCGCATCGGGCGGTATCGCGGCAGGCGCCTCGGGCTCGGAGGGCGCCAGGGTCTGGGCGCGCAGGAAATCGGCAAGGGCCGTCTGTGGCAGGCGCCCTGCGCGCGCCTCGGACTGAACCTCGCGGGCCCGATCGACGATCTCTCCCAGCGCCTTGCTGGGCGCCCAATCGGCATAGGCGCCGCGCGGCACCGGGGCCCCGCACAGCAATGCGTGATGCAGCGATGCGATGTCGTTTGCCGCCTGCAGATAGCCCGCGCTGGTCAGCACGCCCGCAAGGGTCTCAAGGATCGTCAGGTTCTGCGCGCGCCGGGCCATCCCGAGGCCATCGGCGCGGGGCAGGGTCTCGATGGCGCTGTCAAGGTCGCGCAGGAAGACCGTGGCAAGGACCGTCGCGGCACCGATTTCGCCTTGCACGAAGAGTGCTGCGCTCAGCGTAGCCGAAAGCGCCCAATCCTCGGTCACGCTTTCGGGGCAGCCCATAAGCCACAACCCTCGCGCGACCAGCGCGGGATCGGGCCGCGTGGACCCGGGCGCGCCTTGCGCCATGTGCACCTGCAGCCGCACCATCGTATCGCTCGACAGCACGCCGCGCGGGGCGTCATCGGGCGGCAGCGGCGGCAGCATTGCGCGGGCACGCTCGGGCGCGCCCATCTGCAGATAGGCAAGCGCCGCAAACCGCACCAGGACTGGCAAACCCTCGGGCTGGACCGAGGCCATGATCTGCGTGGCCTCTGCCAGACGGACGGCAAAGCCGTCGATGTCCGAGGCATAGGCGGGAGGAAACATCCGCGCCAGCGCCAGATTGAACATCACCCCGGGCTGGTCAGTGTTTGCCTGTGCCAGCGTCTCGGCCTGCTCAAGAAGCCGCGCCCCCCGACGCGGCTCGCCCAGCTCATAGGCTGCCTGCACGGCATTGGTCAAAGCGGGAAAGCGGCCTGCTTGACGCACCTCTTGGCGCAAGTAGTCCTCGCCCGCGGCGGTATAGAGCTCCAGCGCGGCCTGCCGCGCACCCGTGCCCTCGAATATCATCGCTTGCAAGGTCAGCCAGCGCACCCGCTCGTCCGGGGTGGTGGCGGCCAGCTCGACGGGGGTTGGATCTGCGGGGGCCAAATCGGCGGGGGGGAGCGCGTCGGTGGGCGGGGGGACGGGCTCGGGCGGGCGGGCGTTTTCCAGCAGTTCTCGTGCCAGTCCAAACATCCGTGCGTTGACCGCCAGAGAACACAGATACCGGCGCAACTCGCGCAGGGGCGCGCCGATCTGCGCCGGATCGTCGATCGCGCCCCGCGTGCAGTCGCGCAGTCGCGCATGCCACGCGTGCACGTCCACCTCGGTCACGGCGGTATCGCGCCGGTCGGCCATCTCTTGGCGCAGACGGATGAACAGCTCCGGGTCACTTAGGCAATCGTCAAGGGGCATCGTCAGAAAGGCTCCGCAAGGCCGCACAAATTTGGGGGGCCGCCACTCGGTAAATTTGGGCGAAAGGAGAGTGAAATGACCCAATCGCCGTGGATTCGTCCCCCGATCATGCCCGAGCGCTGCCGTGAAATCAAAAGCACTGATGCCTTCGCCCCCTTGGCCGACCAGATCAGTGACCTGACCCGCTATGTCGCGCATCGTGTGCAGCGGTTGCGCGCGACACCCCTGCCGATGCCGCCCGGCCAGACCCTGATCGAGGCCCAGATCGACACGCCTCAGGGGCTGGGGCTGGCCAGCTTTCTGTGGAATGGTGCGGTGCTGGATCATCTGGATCGCCGGATCGAGGTGCTCAGCGCGCCGATGGGGCTGTTTCTCGAGGATGGCGGCCTGGTCGCTGCAGCCCATTGGCTGGACTATGCGCGCCTCTTTTGCGCTGCGCTGCGGGCCGAGCAGGGCGGCTTTCTGCTGTGCCGCAGTGCCGCGGATCTGGCCTTCGGCTATGCGCTGGATGATCTGGCACCCGAGGTGCAGGCCCTGATCGCGGCACAGGACTACGGCTTCGACGATCCGGCGGCGCCGATGGCGCGCCACCACAGTGCGGTGATGGCCTATGACACCGGCCTCTTTCGCGTGACACTGGCGCTGCATGATGATGGCAAGTTGCAGATGCTCGACGACGCGCTGATCTGCGATCTGCCGCAGCCCCTCCATGTGAAGGGCGCGCTGGGCCTCTTGTATCGGCGCACGGGGTTCGCCGATGTCTAGGGCGCGCAAAGACCCGGACCCCGCCGTCCCCGTGCCGCAGGGGCTGGATCTGGGCCGCGCGCTGCCGCTTGATGACGCGCTGCCAATCGGCTTTGGCGCGGATCAGGGGCAGGGCCCCGCGCGCCCGGTCCTGCTGGGCCCCGAGGATCACGCGCTGATCATTGCCCCCACGGGCGCGGGGAAGGGAACCAGCGCGATAATGCCCTTGCTGTTGGAGCACACCGGCCCGGCGTTGGTTTTCGACCCCAAGGGCGAGGCCGCGCATGTCACCGCCGACTGGCGGCGCAAGCAGGGGCAAAAGGTGTTCGTGATCGACCCGATGGCGGTCACGGGCCTGCCGCGCGCGCGGCTCAACCCGCTCGATCTGGTCGATCTGCGGCGCGCCGACGCCTATGACGAGGCCCGCGCGCTGGCCGATTGCCTGCTTCTGGAGCGCGGCGATCCGCGCAATGCCTTCTGGATCAATCAGGCGCGGCAGGTTCTGACCGCGGCGATCTTGCAGACTGTGGCCGACGCGTCTGGCCCGGGGCGGGCGCGCATCGGCGATCTGGTCGATCTGTGCAGCCGCTTGCGTCCGGGGGCGGCGGTCTGGCTGTCGCGCTCGCGTGTGCCCGAGGTGGTGCAGCTGGCCTCGCTTCTCGATCTCGGCGCGCCCGAGACGATCGGCGGGGTGCTGCATTACGTCGAAGAGGCGATGGAACTGCTGCGCAGCGCCCCGGTGCAGGACTGTCTGGGCGCCTCGAGCGTGCCGCTGTCGCATCTGATCGAAGGGCGCCCGGTCACGATCTATTTCGTGCTGCCGCCCCACATGCTGCGCAGCCATGCACGGCTGGTGCGGCTGTGGTTTGGCGCGATCATTCAGGCGCTGGCGCGGCGCGCGCGGGCGCCCGCGCGACCCACGTTGGTCCTGATCGACGAGGCGGCGCAGTTGGGGCCACTGGAGCCTTTCGTGACGCTGATGACCCTGATGCGCGGCTATGGCGTGCAATGCGTCAGTTGCTGGCAAGACCCCGCGCAGCTGATCGCGACCTATCCGGGCCTGTGGCCCAGCCTGCGCAACAACGCCCGGCTGATCACCGCCTTCGGCCAGACAGGGCCGGCGGCGCTGCGCGATCTGGAGCAGTTCTTTGGTCTGCCCGAGGGGGCGCTGGCGCGCCTTCAGGGGCAGCGGCTGTGTCAGGTCGCGGGCCATCTGATGCGCGCCGAGACGCCCGACTATCGCTTCGATCCGGTGCTGAGCGCCCGCGCGCGCCCGAACCCGTTCTACCTGCCCGCCAAGGGCCGGATCGAGCGCGCGGCGGCAAAACGCACCCGCCCGCTGAGGCCCGCGCCCGAAGATCGGCCCGGTGGTCCGCCCGATGGTTCGCAGCTTGGCGATCGCGCCCCCGGTCTGGACCCGGCACGCGCGCAGGCGCTGGATCAGGCGCTGAAACGGATCCTGACCAAGCCCGACGGCCCCGCCCAGCCCCAGATCGACCCGCGCACGAATTTCGACGACGAGATCCCGTTTTAGGACGTTCGCGCAAGCCCGCGCAAGCCCCACGCACCCGCCCGTTTGGTCTGATCAAGCATATTTAGCCGTCATTTCGACGGACTCACGTCCGGTCACAGACGCAGGGCAAGCCGTTAACCTACGGCGCGTCATTGCCAAAATGCACCCGTGCCGAGCGCTTCGCCAGAAAGGGCAAATGCAAATGAAACGTCACATCAGCCTTCCCGTCGTCGTGCTGCTTTCCAGCACGCTTTGCGCCCTTGCCGAGGGCTATGCCCCTGATGACAGCGAAGGCGTGTGGACGGGTGGCTATCAACAAACCTCTGGAAACAGTATCAAGCTCGACCTGACGCAGATCGGCGATCTGGGGCAATTGAACATCAGTTTCCATGCCTGGTCTCCCGTTCAGGGAAATGCACGCTGTCAATATGTGTTCCGGACCCAGCCGGGGCAGCCGTCGAAGGCCTTGATCAACGGCTCATATGGCGATGCGCCGGAATGCCCGGCAGACTTTTCCTTCACACTGCTGCGCGCGGGCGCGAATGCGATGCGAATGGAGTTTCAGGGCGGCGGCTTTCTGACCAAGGCCGAAATGCAGGCATCGCTGCGTCCGTTGCGCGCGGCCGATGCGCGTGCGCCCGTTGAAGGGCTCGATATTCTTGGGCTTACCCCGGGGATGCTGCGCGCAGACGTGGAGCGGGCGCTGGATGCCGAGGGCTACGACCTCGGCCGCGAAGAGATTGGTGGTACGCGTGGGGTTGGTTGGAAAGCCGAGGCTCTGACCGCTCAGCGTCGGAATGCGCCCGATGATGGGCGCGATCGCATCGGCGTGCAGTTTACGCCCGCGTTCGACAGCGAAGACACACCGCAGCGGCTGGCTCTGGTGACCCGCAGCTGGGATATCGCGCCGTCCGAAAACCTGTCTGAAATCACGCTACGCCAGGCCTTGACGGAAAAATATGGTCAGGCGCTGAACAACGGCAATGAGTGGCTTTTTGATCGTCGAGGCCAGAACCTGACGACCTACAAGATGCGCGATACGAGCTGCGCGTCGAACAGTTTGCAAACCTTGCCGGTTCGCGTGGCTGTGCCGGGTTGGGCGAACGACAGCTTCAGTGTCAATCTGGCCTGCGGCCCGGTCGTGACCGGCCGTGTCTCGAGTGACAGTCGTTCGGGGCGCGCCGAGCGCTTGCTGCTGGTGCTCTATGATCCCGACATCGCTTGGGACAGCTTCTGGAAAATCTGGTCGCGCGACGAAATCCGCAGGATCGAAACGCTTTATGACGGCGTGTCGAGCGCTACGGGCGCAGCACCGAAACTGTAACCATAGGAGGATACCATGCAGATCACCCGCCGTACCTTCAGCCTGTCTACGCTGGCAGCTCTTGCCGTGCCCAGAGCCGCGTTGGTCGCCAACGACTATGCGCCCGAATTGATCCTAGCCAATCTCGAGCGCGCCATCTGGCTGTCCACCAACCGTGGCGCGCCGCGCGCAGCCTATGTCGTCGCCGCGCCCTGGTGCCCGTATTGCCACCAGCTCTACGACACGATCGTCGCGCTAAAGCCGGATGTCGATTTTCGCTTTGTCTTCATGGGGCAGAAAATTGCGGGCGGGGCGATGGTCAACGCCTATTTCAGCGATGCGCTCGATCAGGTTGGTCAGGTGTTCGCCGATCCGCGTGCGCGCAACCCGCTGCTCAGTCCGCGCGCCGGCGAGCTGATGGATTTCGTCAATCTGGTGACCGGGCATCTCATGGCCGGGGCGATGGGGCGGCTGGGCACCGGTTCGGGGGGCTCGGGCGCGGTCGGTGGCTTCGCCTATCCGCTGGTGGTGCAGCGCGAGGTCGACGGCCGGATCACCGGGACGCTGGGCGCCTGGCTCGAGCTGTCCGCTTTGGCCGCGCGCACCGCACCGGGAACTGCCGCGGGTCCTGATCCTGCGCGCTATGCCGCCTATCTGCGCGAGGCGCCGCACTATCGTCCCGGCAGCCAAAACCACTTTGGCAAGACCGAGAAAACCCCCTATTTCGCGGCGCCCGTGCCAGACGCCCCCGAGGTCGAATGGATCGGTCAGGGGAGCGGTTACAAGGTTGCGGGGACGCTGAGTTTCGGCGGGGAAGATTGGATCGCCGTGCGCGCATTCACCCGCACCGATGCGATGCAATGGGGCCGCAAGCGCGACTTTTTCACCCAGTAAGACCAGAACGGCCGCGCGCCTGGTCTTTTCGCCAACGTGTGAACGGCCAGGCGCGGGAGGTGCTTCGATAAATGCGACTTGAAAGGTAATAAGAATGGTTCAGAATGTCGATCTTGGTTTTCATATGGTCGAAGCCGACAATGGCACCACGTTCGCGATCACGGGTGCGGGGATCGGCGGGGGCGCGTGGTTTGGGTTTTTCTTCGCGGGCGCGATCGTGGGTTTGCCGATTACCTTGATGGTGAATATGGATGCCAAAACTGGCGGACCGGTGTTTGTCACCTGGCTGTTGGTTGTTTTTAGTGCCCTGGGAATCGCGCTTTGGATGAATAGCGCTCGTTCCAAATTCTATCGTTTCATCGTCACGCGCGACACCCTCGAGGTCGATGGTAAAAGTTATGCGAAACGTGACATTAGCGAACTCTTGGTGCGCGACAGTGCGGGTCACATGGCGGGCAGCGTGCCTGTGCAAGGCGGAACCGTCATCGTCGGCACGGGCGTCGTGGGGGCTGCCGTCGTCGGAGCGGCGGCACTCGGCAATGCCGCGAGCAAGATGGGTGAAGCTGCGGGCATGGCGATCACGCAATCGCTTGCCAAGCGAGGCAACTCTGTCTGCATCCGACACGGCCGTCACGTCATCCCTTTGGCGCGCTACTTGAAAGAAGGCGATGCCGTGGCGCTGTTCAACACACTGCGCGAGGTGCTTTAGCGCCCTGGATCCGCATTCCGGTCCGCGCCGATCTGCCCCCCCTGATATCCGGGCCAAGGCGGGGCGTGATCCGTGGGCGCGCGTTGATCTGGCCTGCGGCGTGTCTGCGCAAAACCGCCGATCGTGACAGGCCCTCGAAGCGCCCGTCGCCCGATACGGAACGCCCGGGTCATTCTGAGTGTCACGTGGGATTCTGTCTTGATCCCCTCCGCGTGTTCGCCGATCATCGGGTGGCATTCGCTAAAGGAAATATTGCATGAACGTCCGCGTTTTTTTCGCCGCCTGCGCTGTTTGCGTTGTCGGCGCTGCGCCGGTTGTGGCGCAATCGCTTACACCCGACGAGATCCGTGCCAAGGTCGAGGAGAAGACCAACGTCACGAACGGCTATCAGGTGCTGCTGAACGACCCCGACCCCGCACGCTCGATGGCGGCGATGGAGGTGATGCTGGAGTCGGGCGATGCCAAGCTGCAACGCATGGCGCTGGAATTTGGGCTTTATAGTCCGAACCCGCAGGTGCGCTACACGGCGCTGAAGGCATATTTCGACGGGGAACCCGTTCTGAGTATCGGCATTGACGGCGGCAAGATCAAGAACCAGGATCAATTCGGCGACCTAATCCGTGAAATCGGTGGCACGATTAATGGACAAGGGGATGGCTTCTCCACAATGAAGGTCGGTGAGATTGACGCTGCGCAATCCTGCTACCTTTGGCCTAATTCAAGCAGTTGTTTCATTCGTTTGTCGGAAACGGGTGTCGCGATTTCGTTGTGGCGCGAGTGGGCGCCGCTTCAACTTGATGATCAGGGAAATCTTGTGGGGACGCTCGATATCACCGGACCCGCCCCGATCACAATTCCGGTATCATACTAGGAGACGTAGATGCGCAAATTTCTTTCTTGCGTGCTCCTCGCGGTAACGCCCGCGATGGCCGGCGCCCAATCTCTCTCGCTGGCCGATCTGCAAAAGCAGATCGACGCCGAGGTGAACAAGGGCAGCGAGTATGTCGTGCTGCTGAACGACCCCGATCCCAAACGCGCGCAGGCGGCGATGAAGGTGATGCTGGGCTCGGGCGACCCCGATCTGATCTCGATCGCGCTGGATCACGGGCTCTATAGCGCGGACAGCGCCGTTCGCGGTCTGGCGCTGAAAGGGCTGCTCGACACCAAACCGCGTCTGGATGTTTTCGTCACGATGACCGATCCGGATGACGATTTGCGAAATTCAATTGGAAAAATGTTCTCGACCGTGCCGAACCCCGAAGGTGTTGCGACGGTGCCGATCCTTGTTACAGGATATGACGCGAAACTTGACTGCTATACGGCTGAGTTTTCCATGGCGAATGAGAATAAGTGCTTCATCCAGGTCCGGCCCGAGGCGATCCGGGCACGGCTTGGGTATGCCTGGACCGAGCTGCGCCTGAACGATGACGGCGGCCTTGTCGGGGAAATCAAGCTGTACAGCGGCCCGTTGACCCCCGTCCGCATCCAGCTGCGCTGACGCTCAGCGAAAGCTTACCGCGTCGAGGCCGATCTCGGCGCGGTCCCAGCCCGAGCGCACGGTGACGAAGACCCACAGCACCCGCGTGCCGGAAATCGCCACGTCGAGCAGGCCGTCGGGCGGCATTTGCCCGCTATAGACCGACCGCGTGCGGGCGCCGTCGGGCGCGCTGGACACGTCGATCTGAATATCGCGGGGCAGGCCCGCCTCGGCCTCGGGGTCGGCGGTGATGCGCAGCCCAGACAGCGTGACCACCTGACCGTCCACGGCGCGAAAGGCGATGCGGTTTGGCTGGGTCAGCCGGAACACATAGCTGCCCGGGCCGGTCAGGTTGTCTTCGCCGAATTGCGGCGCGATGGGGGGCAGGCCCGCCTCGATCAGTTCGAAGGCGAGGGCGTCGGGGGCCGGCGGCTCGGTCGGGGCAGGGGCCCGCGCCTGGGCATAGCCCGAGCTGCGCGCGACCCGACGCGCCACGTTTTGATAAATTTCCTCGATCCGGATGAAGCGCGCCTCGGTGGCCGACAGCGCCTCGACCACCATGCCCACGGGCTTCTCGGCGTCGAACAGGAACGATCCGCTCGTGCCTTTGAACAGGTCGGCACTGCCGTCGACCAGCCGCGCGTCGAGGGTGAGGTAGGTGCTGTTCGTCACGATCATGTCGAGGCGTTCGGGTTCGCCCGAGGGGCGCAGGCGCAGCAATTGCACCCGCGCGCCGGTTTCGGGCTGGCTCGCACTGTTCAGTGCCGATAGCGGGGTGGTGCAACGCTTCTCGATCGCGCCGCGCACCACCCCGATCGCCAGATCCATGCCCGGCCAGAACGGGGTCTCGAGACGGGCACCTGAGTACACGACGGGCGCCGCGGAATAAAGCGTGACCTTGCCCTGCTCGCCCGCCACATGGCGCGGCATGATAACCCAGCACACGCCCCCCTCACGAAAGACGAGGCCATGTCCCTTTTCGGAACCGTTGTCGACGGTCACGGTCTCGGCCATTGCCCCTAGGCAAAACCCGAACGGCTGGGCTAGAATAGCGATGAGCGCAATAATGAAGCGTTTTTTGATCATGTTTCGAAAAATTTGGCCTGTTCTCTTGATGCTTCCGACTATCGCCGCAGGCGAGCCGTCAAGTAAAGTGACCTTGATCGAAAATCCGTTCAATGAAGTGGTGCGCAAGGGAACCGAGATTTCGGGGGCCCGGCTGGTGGGCTTTCTTGCTGCGCCGTCTGGGCGCCCAGAGGGTGATGCCGTCGAGGTGGCGGCCGCCATTCCTGCCGATTGGCAGGGGCAGCCGCTTTGTCTGAAGATCGTCTCGGCGGACGGGCTTTACGAGTCGCGCAATGCCTATGCGGTGGCGCCGGATTGGGTGGGCGGGCGCGCCGACCTCAGCTATCCGAGCACGCATGAGAAAGAGGCGCTGGCCTACCCCGGCAGTCAGATCGCCGGGCTGGTGTCGCTGGGTGATTGCCGCCAGTCGCTCGGACAGGTGGCGCCGATCTTCTGGGGGCGCAACGTTGAGACCGGCTTTGCCGTGCTGCTCAACACCGCGCGCTCGGACGAAACCTTCCTGACCTTCCCCGATCAGCCGGACCTTGAGGATGTGACCTGCGAAGCGACCCGTTCCGAGCTGCGCACCGCCTTCGACACGCGCTGTGATCTGCCGCCCGGCGTGGTGGCCATGGGGACGATCGAAGCCGTGGTGGTTTCGTTCAAGAATGGCGAGATGGGACCCGAAGAGCACCTGAGCCTGCGCTTCGGAGCCGCACCTTGAGCGTCGGTATTCTCTTGGCGTCGCCACTGCGTCTGGCCCGTTCGATCGGCGTGGCAAGCCTGCTCTCGGTGGCTGCCGGCGTGTTTGGCCTGAGTGCCTTCTTGCTGCTGGCCGCGGGCATCGGGTCGCAGCAAAGCATCATCATCGACGCCCAGGCAATTGGAGCGGTGGTCAGTTTCAAGGGCTCGACCAACGATTGGCTGCTTGGCGATGCCATTCTCTGTGTGCCGAAGAAGATCGATCTGTCGCAAGCGCGCGGCGAGGGGCCGTGCGATGCGCGCCGGTTCGAAGAGCGCCGCGCGGAAAACCTGCGGGTGAGCTGGCCGCCCGAAGCGGTGGTGCGTGTATCCTCGCCCGCAAGCGGGCAGCTTGTTCTGAGCCTGCTTTCCGACGGTGAATGGCCGAAGGAGACCCGCATCCTTCTGCCGGAGGGCGCGCTTTCCAGACTTGGTGCGCTCGGTTTCTACGGCCATGCGCGCGTTGGTCAGCCCGCCGTTTCGGGCGAGCAGGATCTGCTGCTGTCGGGAAGTTACGAATTCCGCGAGCGTTCGATCTGGTCGCGCAACACCGAGGTTCTGCGCAGTGGCGAGTTGCGTCGTGGCGAGAGTGTCGAGATCTTTCGCGACGGGACCGAAGGGGGCGCCCCCGCCAACCAGTTCGGCCATATCACCGCCGAAGCGCCCGATACGCCGGGTTTTCATGTCAGCCTCGCATCGGAGACGGGCAAGCCGGTGCTGCGGTTGGTGAATTACGGTGGCGTTGCTACCACGACGCTGGCGCCGAACTGGATCGATCGTGCGCTGCATAACTCGCTCATTCTCGCGCTCGCGCTGCTGCTTCCGGTGGCGTTGAGCCTCGTGCAGATCCTGCTTGCCAGTGGGAGCGCGCAAGCGCGAGACGGTTCGAATGGCGGCACCCATACTCCGGTCGGTGCGATGCGTGGGGTCGCGTCGGCCGGGTCCAACGGCGAGAGTGACGAGTTGCGGACCGAATAAGAACAATCGTAAACGAGGGCAGATCAGACCGGATCGCCGCCCGAGGGCCGCAGCATAGCAAAGGCGCATCGTGAAACCGGATACCCCATCGCACACCATCGCGCCCTGGCGTATGTCTGTCGCGCCCATGATGGACTGGACGGATCAGGCGGAATACGAAATGTTTTACAGGTGGTTAGGTATCTTTCGAATCCTGAGTTGTAAAATCAGTTGATAGTCGATCCCATCAAGGCCGGCGGCAGTTCGGGTGACGAAAACGCTGGTCGCAAGGCGCGTAGGGTCCCCGTATCGCGCTTTTCCTTCAATGACTTTGACCGTTCACCGCTTCCTCAAATAACCGGATCGCTTCGAGGATGGCATCGAAATCCGGGGCTTCCCCGATGATCATGTCCTGCATCCCGGCATAGTCTCGCCGTAGCGCGGTGGTCAGTTCCGGGCTCGGGGCGAGGCGTAACGTTCCGGGTTTCGCAGTTTCGTAGCTGGCCCATGCCGCCTTGAAGAACACAGACTTGTGGTGCGCCACCTGTTTGAGGAGGGGCAAATCGGCAAGCGCGCGATCCTTTGCCTCGTGGTCGATGAGCTGGGCCATGTCGTAGTAGTGCCGCGACATTCGATCGGCGAGGGGCTTGGCGGGATCCTGATGGAACAGCATGTGCAGGATCGTCGCCTTTTCCCAGAATGTGCGCTCGATGCCGAGCACCTTCACGTCAAGCTGTGGCTTCGGCAGGAGATCGGGAAAGGCGCTGTGCAGGTAGGGCGCGATGGTCCTGACCTCGGCGGGCAGATGAACGCCTCGGGCGCCGAATTCGAACCGCACGACGGGTTTCACGTAGCTGTCTGTTCCACCTGCCAGGCTTGGATAGGCGAAGAGCAGGGTCTGCGCGTCACCCTGATCCACGGATAGCGTGAAATTTTGTGCCAGCCGGGCGTCGAATGACGTGCGGATCTCCGCCAGAAGTGGGCCCGAGACGGTTTGCTCCGCGGCAGCCTGCAGATCCTGTAGGAGGTCCTTGCGCTTGCCGCCCGACAGGTCCGGGTTTTCCGGGTCGCGATCGCCCGTGAAGCCAAGAGACGCGCGGTCAAGCGAAAGGTCCACATCCTCGGAAAAGCGATGGATCGCATGATAGGCTTTGGAGAGCGATGTCCCGCCCTTGAAGATGATCTGATCGCCATAGGAGGGTAGGGTGGTCAAGAGTTTGAACGACCAGCATACCCAGAAGTCCTTTTCGACGATTGCCTTCGAGAGACCGAGCCGTGACGCGGCTTCCTGAAAAGCCTCATCGCGGTTTTCGGCTGTGTCGTTGGCGAATGTATCCATGGTCAGGCGTAGGCGACGATCTGTTGCACGACGGGATGCATCCACGCGGGCACATGTTTGCTCTGCTTCGCGAGCAAGTTCCGGTCATTGCCATCCAGTGCCGTTGCGAGCTTGGCGATGACGCGATCGTCGATGCGATCCTTGCCCATGTAGCGCAGGGCCTGGAACACGGCGCCGGTCTTCTGGCCCGCACCGACGAGCGTCTTGGGGGATGCCTTCCTGAACTGGATCACCTGCTTGCCGATGGTCTTCGTGCGGGTCGGGCCGTCGGTCATGTAGGTCGGCTTCGAGGGCACCTGCGTCGTCAGTCCGAAAAGGTTGGCGGCCATCGACGGGGAGACCTGCAGAATCTGGTTGTTCGTGCGGGCAATGGCCTTGGCGACATCGTCCGGCGAAGGGGACAACATGCCGAAGCGTGTGCTCTGCTTCGGATAGTCATAGAGGCCGCGTGTCAGGCGCCGGATCACCCCCTGATCGGCCAGCCGCGACAGCGCCTGATCCACGCTCGCACGCGAGCCGAGATCAAGAAAATCCGCCGGCGCAAAGACTGCGCCGCGACCCTTTCCAATGATGCGTTGCCTGATTTTCGACGTGACCATAAGCTCTCTCCTTGTCAGAAAATAGTATATGTTTTTCTGAAAGTCAATCGAGCGGTTCCAGCCCGATTTGGTGAGGTCATGTGGGAAGCCCAAAGCGGCGATGCATCTACTGGCGAAAGGCTTCGGCCTCATATCGCGCGATCTCGCGCCGCTTGTCGATGTAGAGGGCGAGGTCCTGCAGGTGGACGCCCTTTGCGCTCTTCTGGCTCCGCTCGGCGCGAACCAGCGGCAGGTCGATTTCCCCGGCGCTGACTTTGCGTAGGAATTTCTGAATCGTCAGATGGGAGAAGTAGTCCCGACAGACGATGTCCACCGGGACAACCGCCTTACCGTCATATTGCGCCATCAGAAGGAACAGGGTGTTCATGGCTCTGCCTAGGTTACACGTCGGCTTCGAGCTTGTCGGGAGCCGGGAAGGAGCGCAACGGAAGCGGGATGCGGTGGGTGCGCAGGTACGGCAGAGGCGGCGCGCCATAGCGCATGTTTGGATGAGGATAGCGTCGCAACTATCGGAAAAGACGTTCTTCGTCTGACGTGAGAGTTAGAGGGGGGCGGAAGGTTTCATGACGGGTTGAGGGTCGGGAGAGAGGCTTCCGGCGCCCGTCGTGGAGGTTTTCCCATGACCCTGCAGGTTCTCGATGCCAGCCGCGATGCGAGCGGTGGTTACAAGGTTGATCCGTCCCGTGGCGAGCGGGTCGGGCGCGTCTCGTCCGAATGGTTTTCGCGGCCCGACGACGAACGCTATCTCTCGCTCGACGCCCTGGCCGCCTCAGTCCGGGCGCGGGCCGAACGCAGCCGCACCCGCGTGGTGGAAAGTGCCGCGATCCATGTCGAGGCGAGCCGCGACAATCCCGAACGGCTCGATCTCGTGCTGCCCGGGGCCGAGGCGCCGGTCGCGCCCACCCATTGGTCCTTCGGCCAGCTGGCAAGCCAGGTCGGCGCGCCGGCGGCCTATCTGCGCCAGCTTCCGGCGGCGCTGGCGGGGATCAACCTGCAATACGGGCTGAGCGCGCATCGCGCCGAGCAGATCAAGACGCTGGAGGCCGAAGACGGTCGCGTCGAGCTGCGCGCGGTGACCGGCCCCGATTATGGCCGGATCTTCGACTACGAGCTGGTCGAGGCGGTGCAGCGCATCGCGGGCAACGGCACCGGCGACACGCGCTGGAAGGTGCCCGGCGTGCTCGACTGGACGACGGGGATCTACAACCCGGGTGTCGACGTCACCAAGGACACGACGACGCTCTACGCCTCGGATCGTGACGTATTCCTCTTCCTCGTCGATGACCGCAATCCGATCGAGGCGGGCAAGCTGCCCGACGGCTCGCCCGACCTGTTCTTCCGCGGCTTCTATTGCTGGAACAGCGAGGTGGGGGCGAAGACGCTCGGCATCGCCAGCTTCTACCTGCGCGCGGTCTGCCAGAACCGCAATCTCTGGGGCGTCGAGGATTTCCAGGAGATCAAGATCCGCCACTCGAAATATGCCGCGTCGCGCTTCGCCCACGAGGCAACGCCGGCCTTGCGCAATTTCGCGGACTCCTCGCCCATGCCGTTCCTCAACGGCATCAAGGCGGCGCGCGAGCGGGTGGTGGCGCGCAGCGACGAGGACCGCAACGACTTCCTGCGCAAGTGCGGTTTCTCGAAGGCCGAGACCGGCAAGATCATCGAGACCGTGATGCGCGAAGAGGGGCGCCCGCCCGAAAGCGTCTTCGATTTCGTGCAGGGCATCACCGCCGTCGCCCGCGACAAGCCGCATCAGGATGCCCGGCTCGATCTGGAAGGGCGGGCGAAGAAGCTGCTCGACCGGGTGAACTGAAGTGGGCGCGGTTCCGACCGCACCCCAACAAAAGCGCTGGGTGGCCTGATGCGGCGCCCAGTGTAATGCGGTGCTAGACCGCCCAATACTCTCTCAAGAATCGACGCGAGCGTTATCGTCAAAACTCTCCGTTATGTGGGACAAAAGTTTGCTCCGTTTGCACGAATGACTGCCGTGCCGCCAGCGAAGGTGGTTGGCTCGGCTCTTTCCGGACCCGACCGGTTAGGGGCAGTGGAAAGGTACAAAGGTGCTGGCCATACCCTCGTTCATGGTCATGATCGTCAGAAGATCGGCAAACTTCAGTTCTGTATCCGTGATTGGACACACTTGGCCCTGCGTCTGACACCCGCCATCCATGAACGATTGGTTTGCAGCCAAAAACTCTTCCCGAAGGCCGTCTCGCCCCTGAAGAGCAATTGCGTCCTCGACGGCGCGTTCATAGAGAACGCATTTCTGTTCGCTCCACGTCAGCCCGTCCAGATTCTGCGCCTTGAGAGGGAGCGCAAGACAGGGTAGGATGACCGAAGCGAACAGGGCAGAAGCGTTAAGATTAATCATTGGGATACGGATCGTAAGGTGGCTGAAGCACATTGGACGTTGCGATGCGGGCCAGTTCCGCGTGGGTGTTTGCCTGCGTATCCGGGTCTCGCGGTGAGCCTTTGATGTAGACCGCCATGAGAAGGGGTTTCCGGTTCGGCGGGTAGATCGCCGCGATCGTCGCGGTTTCCCCTCTGGGCCCGGTGCCCGTTCTGTCGCCAACTTTCCAGTCAGAGGGAACGCCAGCCCGGATCCGTGCATCGCCGGTCGTGTTCGCAACCATCCATCGGGAAAGTTGTTCCCTGCTCGGTGCGGACAGAATCTCTCCGAGCAAAAGCCGTTCCATCGTTTTCAACATCTGTGAGGGCGTGCTGCTGTCGCGCGGATCGCCCGGTGGCACGTCGTTCAGCTCGGGTTCGAACCTGTCTATTCGCGTGATCGGATCGCCCATATCGCGCAGGGCTGCCGTCAGGGCCTCCGGGCCACCGAGACTGTGCAAAAGCAGGTTGGCCGCTGCGTTGTCGCTGCGTGTCATGGCGGCCTCGCACAGACTACGCACCTCCATGGTGCCGCCGACCGCGTTCTTTACCACAGGTGACCACGAAACGATATCCCGCGGCAGAACCGGAATCCTGCGGTCGAGCTGTTCCTGCCCCCTGTCGACACGCGAGAGGACAGCGCCTGCAAGCAGGAACTTGAAGGTGCTGTTGAGCGGGTAGAGCGAGGTGTCATCCCACCCGCTCGCGCGGCCGGTTTCGGTGTCCAGAACAGAAACCCCAAGCTCACCACCAACCGCAAGACCGATGACCTCGAACGAAAAATCTGGGATCAACCCGTCATCGTAGGTGCGTGGCTTCCATTCACGGGTTTCATAAGCGGCTTGCTGAGCCGGCGCCCTTGATGCAACCAAGGACGCGGTTCCTGCGATGAATATGCGTCGGGTTATGGCCTTCAAAACGGTCTTTCCTCAATTGGCTGTGGATCACAGCACAAGCCGGCTCGGCTTTTCAAGGGGGAGTGCCAGATTCGTAGGCGACCATCCAGTCGCCTTCCGATAGCTCGGCGCGAGTTTGCCAATGCTTGGCAGGTTGAACCGCAGAGAAAGCTGAATTTGGTGTTTTTGGCGGGTCTGGGCGCCAAGCGGACAAATGTCGAGCCTTTTGCGAACGCTTCGATCTCGTTGAGGTCGGCAACACGTATGACAAAGCACCTGTCAGCTCCGGCCGCGCGGGCCTCTCCCGCCCATCGAAACCACCACCGCGCAGCTCCCTTCAGAGGAAGAGGGCTGCGCTTTGCTTCGTGACGGGTTTGGTGTCGGGAGAGCGGCTCCCGCGCCCGTCGCGGAGTGAAGACCATGGCGAATGCCGACCAGAAGATCACCCTCGCGTCCGCGCGGGATATTCCTTTCAACAAGCTGACCCTGAGCCAGGCGAATGTCCGGCGCCTGAAATCCGGTATCTCGATCGAGGAGCTGGCAGAGTCCATCGCCCGGCGCGGCTTGATCCAGTCGCTGCATGTCCGCCCGCAGCTCGATGCCGGGGGGCAGGAGACCGGGCTCTACGAGGTGCCGGCCGGCGGGCGGCGGTTCCGGGCGCTTGAGCTTCTGGTGAAACAGAAGCGGCTGAACAAGACGGCGCCCGTGCCCTGCGTCGTGTCGGCGGCCGATGCGGACATCCTGATCGACGAGGTCTCGCTCGCCGAGAACATCGAGCGCGCGCCGCTGCATCCGCTCGACCAGTTCCGGGCCTTCCTCGCCCTGCGCGAAAAGGGGATGAGCGAGGAGGAAATCGCGGCCGCCTTCTTCGTCTCCGCCCAGGTGGTCAAGCAGCGCCTGCGCCTGACCACGGTCGCGCCGGCCTTGCTCGAGGCCTATGGCGAGGAGGAGATGACGCTCGAACAGCTCATGGCCTTTACGGTGAGCGACGATCACGCGCGTCAGGAGCAGGTCTGGGAGGCGGTGCGGCACAGCTGGAACAACGAGCCCTACCAGATCCGCCGGATGCTGACCGAGCACTCCCTGCGCGGTTCCGATCGCCGGGTGCGCTTCATCGGGCTCGAGGCCTATGTCGAGGCGGGCGGCTCGGTGATGCGCGATCTCTTCCAGGATGACGATGGCGGCTGGATCGAGGACGTGCCGCTGCTCGAACGGCTGGTGGCGCAGAAGCTGCAGGCCGAGGCCGAGACGATCTCCGCCGAGGGCTGGAAATGGGTCGAGGTGGCGGCGGAGTTTCCCTATGGCCATAGCTTCGGGCTGCGCCGGCTCGCAGGCACCAGCATCGACCTGAGCGATGAAGAACGCGCCGCGCGCGAGAAGCTGCGTGACGAATTCGACGCGCTGGAGGCGCGATATGCCGAGGTCGAGGAATTCCCCGAGGAAGTCGACGCACGTCTGGGCGAGATCGAGGCGGCACTGGAAGGGTTCGAGACCCGGCCGATGCGCTTCGAGCCCGAGCAGATGGCCAAGGCTGGCGTGTTCGTCAGCATCCGGCAGGACGGCCAGCTAGCGATCGAGCGGGGCTTCGTGCGCCCCGAAGACGAGGTGCCGATCGAAGCCGATGGGGCAGGGGAGGCGGAGGAAGTCCCGCGCGACGCGGCCGGGTTGCCGCAGATCGTCACTGCCGGGCAAGCGGGCCCGGGCGAGGAGGACGATGAGGAGGAGATCAAGCCGCTGCCTGATCGCCTGCTCACCGATCTGACGGCCTATCGCACGCTCGCCCTGCGCGATGCGCTGGCGGCTCATCCGCAGATCGCCCTGACGGCGCTGCTGCACAAGCTGGTGCGCGACACGTTCCAGCATCGCACCGGCACGGGTTGCCTGCAGGTGAGCGTCCAGCACGTCTACCTGCCGCCCCAGACCGAGGGCCTGAACGACAGCCCCGCCGCGCAAAGCGTCGCTGCGCGGCATGAGGCCTGGGAGGCCGATCTCCCCGCCGAGGACGCGGCGCTCTGGGGCTGGATCGCCGGTCTCGACGAGGCCAGCCGGCTGGCGTTGCTCGCCCATTGCCTCAGCTTCGGGGTGAACGCGCTGCACGAAAGGCCCAGCCCCTACAGCGCGAACGGGATCAGCGCCCACGGCCTGCAGTCGCGGCTCTCGGAGGCGGATCGCCTTGCGCAGGAGACCGGGCTCGACATGGTGGAGGCCGGTTGGCGTCCGACCGCGTCGGGCTATTTCGACCGCGTGACCAAGGCGCGCATTCTCGAAGCGGTGCGCGAGGGGGCTGGTGACCGCGAGGCGGCGCGCATCGAGCACCTGAAGAAGGCCGACATGGCGCAGGAAGCCGAGCGCCTGCTCGCGGGCAGCGGCTGGCTGCCCGAGCCGCTGCGTGGAGCGGATGGGGGTGCTGATGCCCCGGAGGCCGACGACGGGCAGGCGGACGAACTCGAGCAAACCGGGCCGGAGGCCACGATTCTCACCGCCGCGGAATGACTATTCTACCCCGAACGTGCGCTGCGTTCGGGGTATTTTGCTGGGAGCAAGGGGGCGGAAAGCGGCCTGTGAGGTTGCGGCGTTGCATCTGCGGCAATCGGCGATAGCTGCCGTTCGCCACCGGCTCCGAGGCGGCAGCGATGTGCTGGGAGCGGCCTTTTTAAACAGCGTGCTTTGGGGCTTAACATGAGCAGCGCAAAACCGCCCGACGTGGCAGGCAAATCATGGTTGGAACTTACATCGATGGCAGCATTAGCCAAAATCGTTTCACCTGGCAGCATTTGAAATGCGCAGTTACTTGGTCAAATTTTTTCCTGGTGTTCCTGCGCGTATTGCTGGAGTGACTTGCGCCGATCTGCCTTCGTGCTCAGCAGACTCAGTTCCAGGATGCCGGCCGTGTTACGTCCAGTCCGCCAGGCGCGCCTCGTCCAGTAGGTCCCTTCTGCACGGCGATAGTCCTCGGCGACCAGTTCCAGGTCCGCGGCGCCGAGGTGAGCCTCCTCGTCGGTGATCGCGTGGTTTGGTGTCTGCTGCCGGTAAACATATGACAGATGTATTCGCCCGGTATGCTGGTTCCTCCACGGCTTCGCGGTGATCGAAAAGGACTCTCCGTTGGTGGAACTTAAGCCAGCTCGAACCTGCAATTTGAAAAGCGAGTTAGTGAACCTCACCGCCATGGCGTCCTGTTGCTCCGGCAGGTCGTGGAGCTCCTGCTCCGTCGTCCTGTCGTCGGATTGCGCCGCCTCGACTAACCTCTTGATGGTTGGCCAGTTGGAACTCGTGCTACCCACCCAAACTCCGTTCAGATCGGGGAACCAGTCGTTCAGCTTCGGGATCCAGCGCCACAGGATGCGCCAGGGTGCCCAATAGCCGGTCGGACCGAAGAAGCCGCCGAGGATGATCAGTACCCCGAGAGGCAGGTAGCGAACGACATATCGATCCGGTATCGGCACCCCTGTCAATCGCTGCACTTCGTCGGCGTAGACGGCGAGCATCGTGACCAGAGTGAGGCCTCCCCCGACCCATTTCCAAGGCAGTAGTGGATACACGATTCGTTCTCCGATTCGAAATTCGATATTGGCCCTTGAACGGTTGAGCCGTAGGCACCACATTTAATGCCACGGCAAAGCGAGGGCGCAAGATGTATGATTTCTCGAAACGAATTTCCAAGTTCCATCAAGACCACGTTAGGCTGACGAATGGCCAGCGGGCGGATATGCGGCGTCGGCGCGAAACTAATCTTGAGCGGATCGAGAAGGGGCTTGAAGAGACCAACAAACCTTCCGTTGCTGAGACCATCAATCAGGGTGGTTACGCGCAAAAAACAATGACGCAGCCGCCCGAGAACGATCAGGAGAGCCGCTACGATATTGATCTTGGCGTGGTGTTCGAAGAGGACGATGCCGCCGGCCCGAGGACGACCCGTAACTGGGTCAGGGACGCCATCGCCCGCAAGGCGACCAATCTCAAGAACGACCCGGAAACAAAGAAGAAGTGCGTCCGCGTCGTATACGCGGACGGGTATCAGTGCGATTTCCCCGTCTTCCGCCGTAAGTGGTCCGAAGTGGGTTGGAAGTACGAACTGTCGTCAGGCGACGAATGGACCGGCTCTGATCCTGCCGCGATGAACAAGTGGATCGAGACGATGGTTTCGGCGAAGAGCCCAGAGACGTCGGGAAGCTACCAGCTCCGTCGTATCATCCGCCTAGGCAAGTTCTTCTCGAAGACCCATTCCAGCCGACTGAACCGGGAATTCCCCGGCGGCCTTGTCGCCACGGCCCTCTTTATCGAATCCTACAGCTCCGTGAATGGCCGCGACGACGAGGCCTTCCGGGAGACATTGCGGGCGCTGTCCATCCGGTCCAAGTATTCACCGGTTTACGCCAATGGCATCCAAGTCTCCGACGACAAGGACACCGACCGGATCGGGCGTTTGATCGATCAGGCGAAAGAGTCGGTCAATGAGCTCGACAAGCTCGACGCCGAAGACGCGACAGATGCTGATGCCAATAAGGTTTGGAAGACCGTTTTCCGCCACAGCTTCTTCGAAGAGGAGACCAAAGAAGCGGCAAACAGCGCTTCTGCCCCCTTGGAGAACAAGAGTGCGCTCGGGGCAGCGGGACTAGCCGCGCCGTTCTTGTCCTCGCAGGCTGCGGCTGCCCTCTCGGAAAGCGAGAAGCATTCGCGGATGGAGGCGGCAGTGAGCGCCCGGAAAGAAAGCGGGAGTGGCGGCAAACCTTGGTCGAAGTGACGATTTCGGACGATTTTTATTCTGAGGTCCAGCATGCGGTTGTCAAACATCAACCGGAGTTGACCATTTCAAGGACCGACAGCCTCATTATTCTTGAAGGACTGTTTGTCGTTTCTGGGCCTGCTGGACCCTTTGACTCCTACCAGATCAAGGCAGGAATTACGGGGGGCTTCCCAGCCGAAGAACCAGTGGTGTTTGAGGAAGGTGGTCGTATTCCGCGGATCGCCGACAGGCACGTATTTCCGGATCACGGGAATTGTTGCTTGGGCGTCTGGGAGGAATGGCTATTGTCTGCCCAGGATCTCCGATTTGAAACCTTGCTGACGGGCCGGATGCACGACTATTTCGTCAGCCAGACGTATTACGAGGCCCACGGTGAGTGGCCGTTCGGCGAAAGGTCGCACGGAATGCGCGGTGTTCTAGAGGCCTATTCCGATCTACTCGGAATTGCCTCAGACGAAAAGGTCATTGCCGACTACCTGCACCTACTGTCGCGCCAAACGATCAAGGGGCATGCGCTTTGCCCGTGCGGAAGCGGACGGCGTCTCCGGCAGTGTCACAGTGACGACATCCAGAGGCTGAGTCAGAAGATTCCATACTTCATGGCAAAGCGAATGTATCGCACGATTGCGCCCCAATAGCCGATTTGGCCGTCCCTCCTTTTTCGCTGCGGCAAAAGAATTCTCCTAGCAGAAACCGTCATGACAGGAGGAGAAATGAAGGCCGTGACATCCGCATTCTGCAGTCCAAGCCCCTGACTGATGCAGTCCCCATCTCCCGCTTCCATTCGCTGACCGTGGTCTGAACGGGCTTTGGCAATCAACCCACAAGGGGTCGGCTGACGCGGGGCGTGCCGTCGCGCGGATTCGGGGCAGGCCCGAACGCACGCGATGATTGCCTTTCCGGTTCCGACACATCGGGCGCCTGTCGCGCGGGAGATGGTCTCCCGCCTCCAAAGACAGGAGCCGGAACAATGTCCTACAAAGATGCCACAGCTTTCGCCGCCAGCCTTGCCGCCACGCTGATGGTCTCCATCGTCGTGTTTCAGGCTGGCGACGGAACCTTCGGTGCCGTGCCCGCCGAGGAGATCGACGGCGACGAGGTGGCGGTGATCGCCGAAATCGATCCCTGGGCCTGAGGCTGGCCGCCTCGCGCCTCCGGGCCGGGGCGGCCCGTTTCGACGCCGCGAGAGGGAGAGGCCGGAAGGGCAGGGGCGAGCCTGCCGGTTGAGAGAGCGCCGGCGGCTCGTTCCTTTCCGCTCTCCGGGAGATATGCGATGACCGACAGCAAGGGCCCCGCGCCCAAACCCTTCGACATGGCCGCGGCGATGGCGCGCTACCAAGCGGATCGCGACGACTACGAGACCCGCGCGAGCGCCATTCTCCCCGCCAACAAGACAGCCCTTTTCGATGCGTTGGCCGCGTCCGGGATCACGCAGGTGACCGTGAGCTTCGACGGTTATGGCGACAGTGGGCAAATCGAGGACATCAGCGCCATGGGAGCGGGGGGCCACATGGCGCTGCCCGAGACAGAGATCAGCATCGCCACCACGAGCTGGGGCAATGCCGAGATCACGGAGCATCGCATGGCGGTACGCGAGGCGGTCGAGCAGCTGGCCTATGATTGCCTCGCGCAAACCCATTCCGGCTGGGAAAACAACGATGGTGCCTATGGCGAGTTCACCTTCGACGTAGCAGCTCAGGTGATCGCCCTCGAGCACAACGAGCGCTTCACGGCGATCGAGACCTACGCGCACGAATTCTGAGGAGGTAACGATGGCACATCCCTATCATCACGCGCTGTCCTCGGTGCGCAAATGGGGCGGCGAGGTCGAAGATTACCTGCCGGTCCATAACTGGTTCGATGCCAGCAAGGAGATCACCGCGGATTTTCGTCACCGGGCGCTGCGCCACCATGCCTTATCCTGACTCTATGGAAGCGTCTTATTCCTGTGCATTGTGCGGGTTATGCGGAACCTTAGGATTGAGAGATGAGCCAGCCCCGGCCCGCTCTCCATCAAAAGGGCCG
>NZ_JARHUH010000012.1:0-56704 GCF_029222945.1 Paenirhodobacter sp. CAU 1674
ACAGGGATAAGAAGAGAGGGAGCCCCCATGAACTGTCTCACCCATGCCGCACAGGAAAACCTCAATGAGGTCAGGAGGTTTTTCCGAAGAGACAGCTTGACTGTCCAGATAACATGCCGAGGGCATCTTCATGGCCGAGACAATCTTTGGTCCGACGCTTACGCTCTCCACCGGACGCATCATCCCGACCCGCTGGGTCGGCGAGCAGCATGTTAAGGAGGACCTCGGCTTCATCCCAAGCTTCGCCGATTGGGTGAAGGCCATTCGGCCCGAGCCTTGGATGGGTCGGACCGAACGGATCGAGGCACAGGTCGATCCGCATCTCGTCTCCCCCGTGGTCGAGGTCATGTGACATGACCGATCCCACTTATCGACGTCTTGGCTTGCCGCCGACCGCTTCGCGACTGGCAGTGGTTCGCGCGGCGGTCCGGGCGCTACACCCCGACACGCGCGCTGTTTGCGGCCTCCGGCTGGCGCGCAAGCGCTTCTACCGGCAGATGCTCTGCGCTCACGCCGCACGACAGGCGGCGGGCGACACGCCGACCGGCTGATCGTTCCCAAACACCCCTTCATCCCAATCGATCGCCCGGCCTCCTGGCCGGGTCTTCCCCATTCAGGAGGGTCCCCATGGCGGATTACTTCACCCATTTCTCATGCCTGATCGACGTCGGCAGCCCCGACAAGGCCGCCCGCGCGCTCGCGCTGTTTCAGAAACTTCGCGCTGCGGATCAGGACGCTGACGACCCAGATGTCGCTGGCTTTGATCTCGTGCACCAGGATGCCCCCGAGGGCAGCAGCCTCTGGATCCATGACGACGAACACGGCGATGTCGAAGCCGTCATCCGCTTCGTCTTGCGGCTCGCCGAAGACCTCGATCTTACCGGCCTTTGGGGGTTCCAGTATGCTCTGACCTGCTCCCGGCCGCGGCTCGACGCCTTTGGCGGCGGTGCGCATGCCATCGATCTCGGCGCTCGTAAATCCATCGGCTGGTCCAGCACGCAAGAATGGTTGGTCGTGACGCTGAACGGGGAGGACGTCGATGCCTGAGATCATCTGCACCACTGTCTACCAGTTCCCCGAGCTCTCGGAGGCCGCCAAGGAAAAGGCGCGCAGCTGGTATCGGGAGCTCGGGGCCCACGACGACTGGTGGGACGCGGTATACGAGGATTTCGATCGGGTCTGTGAGATCCTCGGTATCCGTCTGAAAACCACCCCCGTCCGCCTGATGGGTGGCGGGACGCGGGCCAAGCCCAGCATCTGGTTCTCCGGCTTCTGGAGCCAGGGTGACGGTGCCTGCTACGAGGGCTATTGGTCCCACTCCAAGGGTGCGGCCGCGCGCATTCGGGACTACGCGCCCACGGACGCGACGCTGCACGGCATCGCCGACCGGCTGCAGGCCATCCAGCGGCGGAACTTCTACCAGCTCGCCGCCGAGGCCAGCCACCGTGGCCGCTATTACAACGAATATTCCATGTCGATCGACGTCACGCGCGACAGCCCGGCCTGGCAGCCACCGACAGAGGACGCCGAAGACATCGTGACCGAGGCGCTGCGTGATCTGGCCCGCTGGCTCTACCGCCAGCTTGAAGCCGAATACGACCACCTGACCTCGGACGAGGCCATCGAGGAGGGGATCATCGTGAACGAGTACACCTTCACGGAAGCCGGGCGCCGCTTCGGGTGAGAGCGCAGGAAGTTCATTTGATCTTTACAAGAAGGTCATATGATCTATATTCGGGCCAATGGAGGACGCCATGTACGTTGCTGAGAAAATCCGGGAACCCGCACAGGTCAACGCCGTTGCGTTGAAGGCTTACGCGCGCGTGGTTGATGCCTGGGGCCTCAACTTGAAGGAAGCGGCTGGCCTTGCTGACATGTCAGAGAGCACATGGAAGCGCGCCAAGAAGCCGGATTTCGCGGGGGAACTGACCAAGGATCAGCTTCTGCGGCTCAGTGCGGTGATCGGCATCTACAAGTCGCTCGAACTCTACTTCTCCGAGCCGCTCGCGCGAAGCTGGTTCACCCGACCGAACACCGGCCCGCTGTTCGGGGGCAGCCGTCCGGTTGACACCGCCATCGAAGGTGGCTTGCCGCAGATCCTCGCGGTGCGGACCTATCTCGATGCGTTGCGTGGTGGGGCATGAAGCAGACCGAGGTTTCAGATCGCGGTCTCGTTCGTCTCCTGCCTGCCACCTACCACAAGCCGCCATCCCTGCGCGGTCTCGTCGATACCGATGACGAGATGGAGATCTTGGCAGAGATCGAGGGCCTGACCAGTGGACGTCTACAGGCCGAACGCGGGCGCAACCCACATCTGGACCCGCGCGAACTCGCTTGGCAACGCCGTAGCCGCGATCTGCGCATCTATGGGGACAGTCACGTCAACGCAGCCTTCACTTACACCCGCGCCGGCGGAAACCGCTTCAACGCCGAGGAGCGCGGCGCTTGGTACTGCGCATGGGATGAGATGGTTTCTGTCAGCGAAGTGGCCTGGCACCGCACACGCGAACTCGGCTTTACCGGCAGCTTCCACGACAGCGCCCGCTATGTGGAATTGCTGGCCGACTTCATCGGCGTCTTCAACGACATGACCGATGAGGCAGGTCATCCGGCGCTGCATCCGGATCCGGCTGTCGGGTATCCCGAGGGCCAAAGCCTGGCACAGCATCTGCGTCGGGGCGGATCCAAGGGCCTGATTTACCCTTCGGTCCGGGCTCCTGCACCGGGCGGGAATTGCCTGGTCTGCTTCGAGCCCCACGCAATTCGGAACGTTCGTCCGGGCGCGTCTTGGGATCTTGTTTGGGATGGGACACCGCACTACTCGATTGCGGCTGTCAGCTAATCCGCAAAACCGTAATTGCCCCGGAGGCCTATAAGGATGGCAACGCCTGATATTGAAAGCCCTGACCGCACCGATCTCAAGCAGATCGACCATGCGCACTTCTTTGAAGCGATGGACTCGCCGCCTTTGCCGACCGAAGCACTGCGCTCTGCCTTTCGTCGGGCGAAAACGCGGTCATTTCAGCGAAACACAGGGCTTGGAAGCGCCGACTGAGTTCACCCGCCTTCGGCGCCTCCCATCGGCGCGATGAGGACGGCCAACGCAAAGCTCCCCTCACGACGGTGCTGGGCGTGGCTCAGCCCAAGAGCTTCAACAAGGCGTCGCGATGCGCGGCATGTTTTTCGGGGTTGTCGCGCTTCAGTTTGTTCAGGTTGAGGAGTTTCCACTTCACGGCCGGTAGGTCAGCGGCTTGCGAGCGGTCGATCGCCGCAAAGTCAGGCTCGCCGTCCTGAAGCGTCAGGAGGAACTGCCTCGCCTTGTCATCGAGCCTCGATTGCAGATCGGCGACCAACTTCAGGCGCGTCGCCAGAAGCGTATCGAGAGGGACGGGTGCTCTGGTCATGCCCTCGAATTCCCGCGCGTAGGGTTGCTCGAGATCGATCAGGTTCGGATCGAGCAGCTCATGCGCCGGGCGCGGCGAACTGGCGACATAGATCAGGAAGGTCTGGAAGAGGTCCTGCGTCAGGCCTTCGTTTTCGTAGAGGAGCGTGACGTCGTAGAGATCCCGTGGATGCTGCCTGTCGAGGGCAGCGTGCAGCTTTCCCGCGAACAGGTCCTCGAACGAGACGATCTGCATTTCGGCATAGCCATAGGCATCCTCCACGGCGGCAGAGACGGTCCGGACTTCCGGGTCGTGGACCACGCCCCGGGTCACGGGCGAGGTTTCGATCTTGATCTCGGCATTCCCGAGGCGCGCCAGGAGCCGGGTGGCTCCGCCTCCGCCCCCTTGGATGCGCTGCGATTTCGCGCCTCGGATTCCGGTCTCGATGGAAGCCGCGATGCGATCCATCGCGGCGTTGATCTCGTCCAGGCTCTCGGCGCGTTCCTTGATTGGCAGGTAGGTCAGGTCGATGTCGACCGACAGCCGAGGCAGGTCGCGGTAGAAGAGGTTGATGGCCGTCCCGCCCTTGAGCGCGAAGACGCTTTCGCCCGCGACATGGGGCAGGACGCGCACCAGGAGCGCAACCTGGGCTTCATAGGTCTCACGCGCCATTTTCGGCCTCCGGTTTCACGAATTCTTCTGGCACCATGATCCGATAGCGCGGGTGGATCTTGCCGCCCTGGATCAAGGCTCGGTCGCCGCTGCCGAGGTCGAATGCCTGCGGGTCGATCCGTTTGCGCCAGGGATGATCGTGGCGGTCCGCGAAGACGAAGAACAGGCGCTTGACCTTGATTTTCTGGCACGCTTGCAGGAGGTCGGAAATCAGCCTTGGGCGCAGGGTTGTCAGGCTCTCGAAGACCATGTCGAGCGTGTGGAAACTCTCATGGTGGGGCAACTCGTCCATGGCTTCCAGGATTGCGCGCTCCGGCGTCGACATCGTCAGACCCCAGTCCCATGGCAGGCCAGAATTCTTGCCCTCGATCACGCCCAGCTTCGGATCGGTGAACAAGGAACGGGGGCGGATACTGAAAGGGGCATCCGTCGGCAGTTTGATCAGCCAGTTCGGGACCTTGTCCCCATAGACCCAGACTGGAGCGTTTTCCCCCAGGCGGAGGTAATGGGCATGTCCTTGTTCACCGAGTGCCGTTGTGCTCCCGACATGCAGATCATGACCCATGATATGTTGCATCGAAAGGATGCAGGTCTTCCAGTCGATGCTGTTGGACGCCTGCATATTCGGGACTGGTCGGCGGAAGACACCGCGTGCGATGCGCTCCAGCCAGCCGCGTTTCACATAGTCACGGAAGCTCTCATAGGCGATGCCTTGCGAGACGAGCCATGTCGCATCGACCAGATACCCGGCGGGTACGGCATCGAGCACTTTCTTCAGATTCTGTGACCTTGCGGTGTCCATGATACCCAAAGAGACAGATTTTCAAAGAGAAATCTACAGTTTTCTTTGATGAAAATGCTTTTCCTGCGTTATGGACGCTCCTATCTCACCATTTCCAAAGAACTGAGGGACTAGCCCCAAGGGGAGGGAGATCTGAAGACGCTGGGTTGAGAGACGGCTACGACTTGCGGTGTTACCGAAGGTCGCAGCGTTGCACATCCCGGCGTGCCGCCGGAACCAGACCTTGGTCCTTCGGACTGGAGCTTGACCGAGGCTGATGTCCCGAAGGGCCAGTCTGCCAACCTACAGGTTGGCAGCTGCGCTCGGTTTGCCAAACTATGATGTGGCAAAAAGCTGGACGACCGCACAGAGCGTCACTAGCCGGTGCGGTGCTCACTTATTCCCGTCGATCCACTTCGACATGAGCCCCTTGTCGCGGAAGCATTCGTCCGGAACGGCACGCCGTTTGATCCGGGCGAGCTTCTCAGCGAAGGCCACCTGCCTGGACGTGGGCAGCTGGTCCATGTCCGACACCGGCTTCAGCCGTGCCTGAGCCTCGATCCAGGCGCTCAACGAACGGCGGTCCTGCTGAACCTCCCAGGGCAGGAGCGTCCCGTTTCGCAGGGCGAGCGATCGCGCATAGGCGATCTGTTTGGGGGTCGCGGGCAGTGCGTGCTTGGTGCTTTCCATGGTGGAACCCCCTTTCTGACTTGGCTCTGAGCATAGAACATAACAAGAACAAAATCAAGCCAAGCGTCGGGAACACCTTGGTGCGAAAGGGAGAGAGGGGCCGGGAAAGATCAGGTCCGAGGCTGCCCGAGAGAGGGTGTCCGGGCCTGATCCTGTCCTTCATTCCGGAGTTTCCCGATGACCCATCTTGCCCCTGTTGCGCAGGCGTCCTTGCCTGCGCCCATTGTCCCATTGGCAGCAAATCCTGCCTCTGCGATCGTTGCTGTCGCCGAAGCGCTGCAGCCCGACCTCGCGCAAGGGCTTCAGATCGACGCGCTGCGCCTTCGCCGCGAGATGGAACATGCCTTTGGCGGTTCCGATGCGACCGGTGCCTGGGACTGGAAGCTCGCCTATGAGGCGGGCGAGGTGGCGCTGATCCTCTTTCTGCGAAAGTTCGGTCGGGCGCTGCTTGCGCGTGCCGGCTCGCCTGCGGCGCTCTTGCCGATCCTCGCCAAGGTGGCAGGCCTCTTGCCCACGCACACCCGGCGGTCGGAAGAGATGGAGCGCTTCCAGCAATTCAGCACGCCCTTGCCCATGGGACTCGCGGCGCTTGCAGCCGCACAGATCACGCCCCGCGATCTCGTCCTCGAGCCGTCGGCCGGGACCGGGCTTCTGGCGATTTTGGCCGAGATCGCCGACGGCAGCCTCGCGCTGAACGAGCTGGCCGAAACCCGCGCCGATCTTCTTGGCTTGCTGTTCCCGGGCCACCCAGTCACGCGGTTCGATGCCGCGCAGATCGACGATCATCTCGACGCCTCCTTAAGCCCGAGCGTCATCTTGATGAACCCGCCCTTCTCGGCCCAAGCCAATGTCGATGGTCGATCGACCGAGGCGACGAACCGGCATCTGCGCTCGGCGCTTGCGCGCTTGGTTCCCGGCGGACGGCTCGTGGCCATCACAGGGGCCGGTTTCGCGCCGGATGCGCCGGCCTGGGCCGAGACCTTCGGCCGTCTGACCGAGACGGCCCATCTCGTCTTCACCGGCGCGGTGTCGGGCGCCGCTTTCGCCAAGCACGGCACCAGCTTCGAGACGCGGATTTTTGTCTTTGACAAATACCGCGGCGGCGAGCCGGGCGGCACCACCGCAGACCTGCGCCAACCCATGTCTATGGACGTGGCGCATCTGATGTCCCGGGTCACTGCCGAGGTTCCGCCGCGCCTCAAGTTGGATCCAGCTCCTGCTGCGGGGCAGGGCCACTCTTCCCTCTTCCCGGGAAATTCTCACCTCACCACCCGCAAATCCGTCAGCCGATCCCGCGCGACCTCCGCAGCTCTACCGGCGAAATCAGACATACCGATCGAGGCCGAGGAACTAAACTACGCAACTTGCGACGTCGCCGGGGACGAAGATGCCGCACGGCTGTCCGACGCGATCTACGAGACCTTCCGTCTGCAGGCGATCGACATCCCCGGCGCGACACCGCACCCGACCAAGCTTGTGCAATCGGCGGCCATGGCCTCTGTCGCACCTCCGAAACCGAGCTATCGCCCCAAGCTTCCGGCGGCCGTCCTGCGCGACGGGCTGGTGTCAGACGCGCAGCTCGAGACCGTCATCTACGCGGGGGAGGCGCATGGCGCGCATCTCACTGGGTCTTGGACCGTCGATGAGACCGGTGACGTGGTCTCCGCTGCACCGGACGATGCCGCTTCCGCCGTCCGCTTCCGCCGGGGTTTCTTCCTTGGCGATGGCACCGGAGCGGGCAAGGGCCGCCAGTCGGCCGGGATCCTGCTCGACAACTGGTGCCAAGGTCGCCGCAAGGCGCTCTGGATCTCGAAAAGCGACAAGCTCCTCGAGGACGCGCAGCGCGACTGGTCGGCGCTCGGGCAGGAGCGCCTGCTGGTGACGCCGCTGTCGCGTTTCGCACAAGGGCGCGACATCCCGCTCTCCGAGGGCATTCTCTTCACCACCTATGCGACGCTGCGCTCGGAAGAGCGGGGGGCCAAGAAATCCCGCGTCGACCAGATCGTCGACTGGCTCGGGGCGGATTTCGACGGGGTGATCCTCTTCGATGAAAGCCATGCCATGGCGAATGCCGCGGGGGGCAAAGGCGAGCGCGGCGATACCATGGCCTCGCAGCAGGGCAGGGCGGGTCTGCGCCTGCAGCACAAACTGCCCAACGCCCGCGTGGTCTATGTCTCGGCCACGGGCGCGACGACGGTCCACAACCTCGCTTATGCGCAGCGTCTCGGTCTCTGGGGCGGGGAGGATTTCCCCTTTCAGACCCGGTCGGAATTCGTGGAAGCCATCGAGGCTGGCGGTGTCGCGGCGATGGAGGTTCTGGCCCGCGACCTCCGGGCGCTCGGCCTCTATACGGCGCGCTCGCTGTCCTATGACGGTGTCGAATACGAGATGCTGGAACACGCACTGACCCCGGAGCAGCGCGGCATTTACGATGCCTATGCCGGGGCATTCGCCATCATCCACAATAACCTGACCGCGGCCTTGGAGGCGGCGAACATTTCCGGTGAGAGCGGCACGCTGAACCGCCAGGCCAAGTCCGCTGCGCGGTCAGCCTTCGAGAGCGCCAAGCAGCGCTTCTTCGGCCATTTGCTCACCTCGATGAAGACCCCCACGCTGATCACATCCATCGATGCAGATCTGGCTGCGGGTCATGCGGCGGTCATCCAGATCGTCTCGACGGGCGAGGCACTGATGGAACGCCGCCTGTCGGAGATCCCGACCGAGGAGTGGAACGATATCCGCTGTGATATCACGCCCAGGGAATACGTCCTCGATTACCTCGCCCATTCCTTCCCGGTGCAGCTCTACGAGCCTTTCACCGACAGCGAGGGCAATCTTTCCTCCCGTCCCGTGGTGCGCGATGGCCAGCCGGTCGAATGCCGCGAGGCCGTCCGCCGTCGAGACGCGCTGATCGAAAAGCTGGCTTCGCTGCCGCCAGTGCCGGGTGCGCTCGACCAGATCGTCCAGCGCTTCGGCACCGATCTCGTGGCCGAGGTCACGGGGCGCTCGCGGCGCATTGTGCGGAAGGGCGAAGGGCATTCGGCACGGCTCGTGGTGGAGAACCGGGCTGGAGCCGCGAACCTCGCGGAAACCCAAGCCTTCATGGATGACGAAAAACGTATCCTGATCTTCTCGGATGCCGGCGGCACCGGGCGCAGCTATCACGCCGATCTCGGGGCGAAGAACCAGCGCCTGCGGGTCCACTACCTCTTGGAACCCGGCTGGAAGGCAGACGCGGCGATTCAGGGGCTTGGCCGCACCAACCGGACCAACCAGGCGCAGCCGCCGCTGTTCCGGCCGGTGGCCACCGATGTCAAAGCGGAGAAGCGGTTCCTGTCGACCATTGCGCGACGTCTCGACACGCTTGGCGCTATAACGCGCGGCCAGCGCCAGACCGGCGGGCAAGGGCTGTTCCGGCCCGAAGACAACCTCGAGTCGCCCTACGCCCGCGACGCCCTGCGCCAGCTTTTCCGCCGCATCTATCGCGGCGATGTGGTGGGCTGCTCCCTTGGGGCCTTCGAGGATGCCACAGGCCTCAGCCTGACCGATGACAACGGGCTGAAGGACGACCTTCCCCCGATCACGACCTTCCTTAATCGCCTGCTGGCGCTGACGATCGACATGCAGGCCGTGTTGTTCGCGGGTTTCGAGGAGCTGCTCGATCAGCGAATTGAGGGCGCCATCGCCGCCGGGGTCTATGATCTCGGGCTCGAGACACTCCGTGCTGAGAGCTTCCGGGTGACCGACGTACAGGTCATCTACACCCATCCGGGCTCCGGCGCGAAAACCCAGCTGCTGACCATCGCGGAAAAGCGCCGCAACACGCCTACCTCGCTGGCCGATGCGCTCGAATGGCTGGATGACCCGCAGGCGCGGCTTCTGGTCAACAGCCGCTCGGGCCGGGCTGCCGTGCAGGTTCCCGCCACCAGTCACATGCTGGAAGACGGGACCATCGAGCCGCGCCTGCGCCTGATCCGCCCGACCGATGCCAGCACAGTCCCGGCAAAGATCATGGAGGACACCCGCTGGCTCGAGGCCGACCGCGCGGCCTTCTCCGCCGCCTGGACCGCGGAACTGGCCGAGGTGCCGGAGTTCTCCGAAGCCACGCTGCACATCGTGGCAGGCCTGCTGCTGCCGATCTGGAAGCAGCTTCCCCAGGATGAAACCCGCGTCTACCGCCTGCAGACCGATGACGGGCAACGCATCATCGGCCGCCGCGTCTCGCCCGCTTGGGTCGCGACCACGCTGGCCAAAGACGCGCCGAAGCTCTCGGCGGCGCAGGTCCATGCCCTCGTTCTGGAGGGCAAGACCGTGGTGCGCCTGTCCGAAGGGATGGAATTGCACCGCTCGCGCGTCATGGGCGCGAACCGGATCGAACTGTCGGGCTTCTCGGAGGCAGCCAAGGATCGGCTCAAGGCCGATGGCTTCTTCTCGGAGATCATCAGTTGGAAGCTTCGGCTGTTCTGCCCGACCGACGCCGATGGCGTCGCGATACTGGATCGTCTGCTTGCACGTTGCCCTGTCGCAAGGCTACATGATCGCGGAGGTTGTTGACCCATGTATTCCGAGACCGAAGACCTCGTGCGCGATCTGGCAGAAAATGCCGAAGGCGTCTGTCGTGCCTACCTTCCCGCCGGACGGCGGGAAGGATCCTACTGGATCGTCGGCGATCTGCAGAACAACCCCGGCCGGTCGCTCTTCGTGCGATTGACGGGCCCGGCGTCGGGACCAGGAGCAGCGGGCAAGTTTACGGATGGGGCCACAGGCGAGCATGGCGATCTCCTGGACATCATCCGCGCCCGGACGGGGATCACGCGCTTCCCCGACCTTCTCGCCGAGGCCCGAGCGCATCTTGGCCGTCCGCAGCCGGTCGCCCCGGATAGGCAAGAGCCGAGGAAGGCCAAGGCGCCCGGTGGCACTCCCGCGGCGGCGCGCTTGTTTGCTGCCTCGAACCCGATCACAGGCACGCTTGCTGAGACCTACCTCCGTTCCCGAGGCATCACCCAATTCGGGGCGAACGGCGCCTTACGCTTCCACCCGAAGTGCTGGCATCGGGAAGAGGGGCAGACCCGGAGCATCCCCAGACCTGCGATAATCGCGGCGGTCACCGATGGGGCAGGGGCCGTGCAGGGAGCGCAGCGCACCTGGCTGGCGCCTGACGGACAGGGGAAGGCGGCAGTGAATCCACAGCGTCGGGCTATGGGTCACCTACTCGGCAATGCTGTCAGGCTCACCCCGCACGATGACATCCTCGTCGTCGGCGAAGGCATCGAGACCATGCTGTCCCTGTCCGAGGCAATCCCAGGTCTGCCCGTCTGGGCGGCACTCTCTTCGGGTCACCTCGGGGCGGTCCTGTTGCCGGAGGGGCTCAAGCGCCTTTACGTCGCGATCGATCGCGATCCGGCCGGGCAGCGCGCGGCAGAGAAGTTGAGCGCCAGAGCCTCCGAGGTCGGGATTGGTTGCCAAGTGCTGGAACCGCGGCTCGGGGATTTCAACGATGATCTTCGCGCGAACGGCAAGGACGCGCTGCGCCAGCATCTGGCAGGTCAGATCGGGCCAGAGGATCGGCATCGCCTGCCCAGCTGAGCTGCATCGCGCAGGGGGGGCTGGGAGTGCGGGGCAGGGGGCTGCATCCCGTCGTGGCTCTGGATCGTCGTCCTCACCCCATCCAGGGCCTTGCGCATCCACCCGTCAGCCCTGCGCGGCCTTCAAGAGATGGGCAGGCCGTCAAAGCGGTTGCCCCTGCAAGGTCGGCAGGGAACCTATTTCCGCCGGCGGCAAAGCCGCCTTTGCATCGCGAGACAAATAGCTTCCCTGCCGACCTCCTCCACGCTGTTCCGGCCCCGGTGAAGCCGGGGTGAAGGGGCAACCGCCCCGACGGCTCGGGTCTGCCCATGAAGACCGCGCGGGATGACGCGCGGACGAGACAGGCCCGGAGGCAAGAAACCGATGACGATCCACACCCACGACGACGCGTATGAACCCGCCCATAGCGCATCCCAGACCGCCCATGCGCTCGACGAGCTCCAGCTCTACGGCTATCGCCCCTTTGACGAGCCCGATCCGCGCCCGATGCCCGATGGGCAGCGCCTCGCCGTCGCCGTCGCCGACATCTTCGACGCCCTCGTCGCGACCCTGGAAGACACCCGTATGGAACCCGACCTCGAAGAGGTGCTCTGGGGCCAGGTCAACCTCTTCCACCGCGCCTCGGCCCGGATCGAGCGGTCACTCGATGAGAACGAGCAGGCGCAGCGCCGCCTCCAGCGCGAGCAGGACGGCTCCGAGGTGAAATCCGTCGAGCTCGAGCGCCTGACGGCCGAAGGTCTGACCCTGATCGAACGGCGCAACTGCATGGACATGATGCGCGATCACGCCGCCACCGAGTTCGTCCATCATACAGGATCCACCTGGCGCCCCCGCACCGGCTCGATGGTCAACCGCCAGCACATGACCGCAGCCCTGATCGACAGCCGCGATTTCCTCGCCGCGAAGCGCCGCGCCGAAACCGAGGTGATGTTGCCCGCAGGCCCCAAGGTCGCCCTCACCGGCGGGACCGATTTCAACGATCACCGCCTGATCTGGGGCAAGCTCGACCAGGTCCGGACCAAGTATCCCGACATGGTCCTCCTGCACGGTGGTAGCCCGAAGGGCGCAGAGCTCATCGCCGCCAAATGGGCCGAAGCCCGGGGCGTGACGCAGGTGGCCTTCAAGCCCGACTGGACCAAGCACGCCAAGGCCGCGCCCTTCAAGCGCAACGACGCGATGCTGGATGTGCTCCCGGTCGGGGTCCTTGTCTTCCCCGGAACCGGTATCCAGGAAAACCTCGCCGACAAGGCCAAGAAGCTTGGCATCCCGGTCATGAAGTTCGAGAAGGGGGCGTGAGCCCCCGACTTCAATCCGGGACAGAACATTGTGGAAACGTCGAAGAGCGCTTGATATTGTGGTCTGGAGAGAGGCGCCAACAACATGTTCGACACATCGCAGCAAATGGAAGTGTTCCCGACGACGGTCGATCTCAAGCGGATCGACCCGTCTCTGAACATGCGCCGCTTCTATCGAATGAGCGTTCAGCCGGACCTGTTTGGCGGCGCATGCCTTGTGCGGGAATGGGGCCGTATCGGGTTTCGAGGGCAGATGCTGATAGAACGGCATGATGACGAGGGAAGGGCTGTCACGGCACTCATGAAGCTCGCGGCGACGAAGAAGCGGCGAGGTTATCGGTTGCTTGATAGAGTGAATGCCAAGGATTGACATTCCATATCAGTTTCACTATTTAAATTTGTGAAACTGATATGGAACAAGCGCCATGACCAAGGTTGTCGTCCCATTTCCGAAAGGCCAGCGACTGCGTTCGCCGTTAGCGCAGTTCTTCCGTGTCGGAGACTCTCACAACAAGTTTGCCGAGATGTACGCGTCCGGGGGGCTGCCTGCTTCTCGAGTTGTCTTTGACGCCGCACGCCTCAACCGACAGACTGCTCTAGCGAAAGAGTTAAAAGTTGAAGGTGTTGAGATCACGATCGACACCGGAGCGGCCGAACTGTCGAGCTTGGCGCGACATAGGACGTTTGTGCGTAACTCCCCATGGTTGGTCGAGGCTCCGATGTCTCCCTTGGGGCCGGACGCATTTACTACAGAGGTCATCGAGCGCATCGCGGAAATGGTGGTTGCGGTCGGTGCGGATCGCGTGCTGGCTCCGAGTCACTTCTTGGGCGATCCGAAATTTGACGGATGGCTCAAGGTCGATGCGGCTGCGTGTTCGGCCCTCCGATTGGCGCTTGATCGTTTGGGGGGAGGCCAGGTCCGGATCGACTACCCGGTTATACAAAGCGTTCAAGGATTGGTGGATCCCGCGTCGCGGAAGGCGCTTGCCGAGACCCTTTCGATCCTTCCCGTCGATGCGATTTGGATGCGCCTTTCCGGTCTCGGGAAGGAGCCAGGTCCGCAAAAGGTTCGGTCTTTGATACGGATGCTCAGCGGTTTCCACAATATGGGGAAGCCTGTCATTTTGGACTACTGTTCTGGTTTGAACGCGGAGGCTACCGAAGCATTCGGTGTGGCTTCTGGCTCCGCGAGCGGAATTCTCGAGTTGGACCAGTTCAACGCACGTGATTGGCACAAACCCCCAGAAGAGCCCGATCCCGATGCGCAGTTCGGTCGGCGTAGCATTGTTCAGGTACCGGGTCTTGGTCGGGGCTTTTATGCACACGAGTTTGAATTGCTAGCCAAGTCTCGCGGTGGCCGGAAGCTGCTTCTTCAAAGCGAGTTCGTTTCCGTTTCCAGTGTCGAGGAAATGGTAAGAACTCGAAAGCAGGTACAGGCACTTCACTTGGTGCGCTCACAAGAAGCGCTTCAGTCTGTACCGGACCTCAACCGAGCAGGGCATTTTTTGTCAAAGACGATGGCGGATGCCGAGCGCAGGGCAAAAGATGTCAGCTTCCTCAAGCCCACTGAAGCTCAAGCCCAGGCGGCGGGTGTCGACTTGCCAAGTCTGCTCAAGCGGACCAGAGGACACGCAGAGACGATGGGCAAGGTTGCAGACGCGCTTGAAAAGCTCCATGAGGAGCGCGGAACAGAGTCACCGCGAGTTCGGGCTTGCGACTTCAATGTCGATATTGCCCTGCGTCGTGGCGATCAGAGGTAAGAAATGCAAAGTGCAGTGTCACGCTACATAGGCGAACTCGCCGACATCGGGGGCCTTAAAGGAACCGATATCGCAAATATTACGGATGTCTCCAAAGCTACGGTGTCGCGTTGGAAGGCTGGTGATATCAAACCGCAACCAAAGAACGAACTGATTCTGTCCGACCTCTATTACGTCGTCGGCCGTCTCAATGAATACTACACGCCGGACGAGGTTCGCGCCTGGTTGTACGCGCGGCACCCGCAACTTGGCGGCGAGCGCGCCATGGATCTTATTCATAATGATCGCTCGCTCGAGGTTCTGGCCGTTATCGACCGGCTGGACAATGATGTTTATGTGTAGGTTCGATGAATGGTTAAAGCTCGACGCGACAACCGGCTGATCGACGCGATTGAGGCAATCGAGCCAGTCGTTTTTGAGGGCAATGTTTGGCGCTTGGTTCGTGACGGACGAGACCCGCTGTTGTGCAGCGCGTCGGGAGGTCGGTGGGACGACGGAACCTTCGATGTGCTCTATACCTCAACGTCTCGGTCGGGCGCTCTGGAAGAGATGCGCTTTCATTTGATGCGCGGCCAACCGATTATGCCGAGTAAAGTTAAGTACCGCATGTTCGAGATCGAACTTCTACTTGAACGGGCGCTGCGATTTTTGGATCTTGACGCGCTTTCCGACGTTGGGTTGAACACGGAGACGTTCGGTCGTCTTTCCTATGAGCAAAAGAACGACGAATATCCTCGTACTCAGGAGATTGGTGAAGTCGCACACTTCCTAGATTTCGATGGCCTGATTGTCCCATCAGCTCGATCCGACACAAACAACGCTGTTGTGTTCTGCGACAAGGTAAGATCGCTGCCCGAGTCCACTCTCAGGGATCACGGCCTCGTGGACTGGGAAAAATGATCCAACTCGATAAAGAGCTTAACCTTCTTGGCTGACAAATTGGGTATGAGGGTTTCGATTAGCTATCCCTGCTTGCAAAGATAGATGTTACATAAAACGAATTATCGGATTTTTGATAAGTTGTTGTTTTCGTGCAATTTTTATTCAATCCAGTCGAGTTTCAACCAGTATCGCGTATGCCGCCGCTCGCCGGTTCGAGCGAGCACGCCCTTCTCGACCAGATCCTGCAGATCGCGGGTCGCGGTCGCGCGTGAGGTTCCGGTGATCTTGAGATAGTTGTCGGCGCTGAGGCCGCCTTTGAAGCCGCCAGGGCCTTCCTGAAACATTCGAGCGATGGCCTTGGCCTGGCGTTCGTTCAAGTGGTCTCTGTGACGATCGTAGAAGTGTGCCTTGCTGATGAAGAAGCCTACGCGGTCGAGTGTTGCCTGTTGGGCCTTCAAGACAACTTCTGCGAACCAGACGAGCCAATCGGTCACGTCGAGCGTTTTTTGATGCTGCTCAAGCTGATCGTAGTATCCCTTGCGCTCCTTCTCGATGGTGAAGGCGAGCGAGATGAGGGTCGGCTGGCCAATGTTCTGCGCCAGCGACTTTTCAGCGAGGGCGCGACCCAATCGGCCGTTGCCGTCTTCGAATGGGTGGATGCTCTCGAAATAGAGGTGGCTTAGCCCTGCGCGCGTCAGCGCTGGAAGCGGCTCTGCTCCCCCCGGCCCGGTCTTGTTGAACCAATCCGCGTATCGCTCCATCTCAGGCATGACCCGCTCTGAAGGCGGCGCTTCGAAATGGATCGTGGGCCGGTCAAGGCGGCCGGAAACGATTTGCATCGCCTCGGCGTGTTGTCGGTAGGCCCCGATGGTTTCCAACCGACGGTCATGGGACAGGAGCATCCGATGCCAGCGGTACAGCGTCTCGTGGCTCAGCGGGTCCGCAAAACTGGAATAGACGTCGACCATCATTTCCGCGACGCCCTGTTCGCGCGGTTTGGCAGGGTAGCTGTCCGGATCGAGGCCCAGATGGCGGCGTAACGACGACTGGACACTGAGCCGATCGAGGATTTCACCCTCGATGGCGCTCGTCTGCATCGCTTCTTCGCTGAGCAGTTCGATGCGGAGTTGCTCGCGTTCCGGCTGGCTGACATGATGGACCGCGCCGAAGATTTCTCCGGACGACAGCAGGAACGTCTGCTCAAACGGCTCGAGAGCAGAGGCGTCATACCGGAAATCCGGCCAATCAGGCAGCGTCCAGTTCCAAGCCATGAGTTATAGACATCCTTTCTATAACTCATATCTAGATCACTTTTGAGGCATAGAAGTCAACTCTATCGCTCAAAGGACCTGCGGGATGGGGTGACCCACAAACCGACGCGAGGTCTTGAGCTAGGCCTTTTCAAGGTGCGTCAGATCTTGCTGACGCGATCTGGGGATCTTCGGATCGACAGGGATCTGTTCCGGCGCTCGAATGAATGGTTCATAGCGAACGTCCGCCATGGCGCCGTCGAACCAGGCAGGCTGCACGTCACCATTGTTCCATTGGTAAAGGTAGCCAACCAGATTTTCAGATGTCTTGCAGAGGATGCGCATGATCGGTTCGCCAGTCAGGCGGGGCTTCGTGTTCATAATGCGTTCCTCCAAAATGGACCTCGTAACTCATCACCACTGAGGTCTGAAATTCTATATGACGCTCATTAGCGCCACGCTCTCCGCAACTGCAAGGCGAGCTTCCGCCGTTGGGCGAAAATCCACCGGAGAAATGCAAGTTATCTTTTCAGATAGGTCTCTTACGGTGTGTGCTGCTCATGCGGCGATGCAGCGGGAACAGCAATTTCTTCCAAGATTTTGTCGATCTCGCCCCATATGCGTGGTTCCACTTGGCCGCGGATCAGAGCCCATTTACTCAAGACGTTGAGGGGGTCGTGGTCCCGGAGGAGGACACCTAGGCTGGCCGCATCGACTGCTAGAGATGTACGGGCCTGCCACTGCGTGTTTCGAGTGCGTCGCTCCTCCGCGACTGGGGCGAAGACCGGCGATAGTTGCCAGCCTTTGACTGCACGGCGCAGGGCGGCACGCACCACATGTGCTGGCTCAACACCACAAGTCTCCAGCGCTGCTTCCTGTCGTTCGAGTGCGTTGACCCTGATGTCGATCTTCCGGGTCGGGCTCAAAGCGCGCGCCGATACGGGAGCTCTCAGGCTGGTATGCGGGTCAGAGCTTTCCGCGGTGACTTGGTGCGGCGCCACGGCACCTTCCGGGACACGCTCTGACTCGTGCGGATCAGCGTCAACGTCAGCGGCTGGGGTCCCAGTCTTTGTTGCTGTGACCTGTGCCTCATCTTCCTTCCCGGGAATCTCGCGGTCACCCTGTCGCAGGGTGGCGGCATAGGCTGGGTCGGGCCTAGTGATGGTCGGGATCTTCTTGCGCAATCGACTGTCCTCACGCAGCAAGAATGTTGTTGAGGATGTCCGTCGCCTCCTCGAGCGCCTCGACGACATGACGTACATGTGGACGCATCAGAGGGTTTGGATCGGTTTGCTTTTCCAGCGCCAAGGCGTGGAGAAGCCCCTTCTGGTCCATCTCCTTGTAAGTGTTTCGTCGCATCATGACGGTCTCAATCACCGGAAAACGGGTGAGCGCTTCTTCAATCAGGGCGGCGTCAGCACGGGTTGTTTTCGGGTCGACCAGGTTGAGGACGACGTGGTGGCGCGGAAGGCTGGAGGGGTCGTCAACACGGGATTTCAGTTTCTCAAACCAATCAGAAGTCTGCGCTCCGACATCGAAATCAGACGTTGACAGCATGACGGGCGTCACAATGTGGTCCGCAAGCACCGCGATGCCGTCTGACCATTCGGCCCCGACCCCTGCGGTATCGATGAAGATGAAGTCTGCCGTGCCTGCCATGTAGACCTGATCGATCTGATCCTCGACACCCGCCACGCTTTCGACGGTGGCCGAACAGAGAAGCGGCGAACTCAGCCCACCGGCTTCCGCCCGAGCATGCCAGGCCCCGAGTACCCTCGTGCTGTCCGTGTCGATCAACATCACTCTGCGTCCGGCGGCGATCGCGGCGCTGATCAAGGCGCGCGAAAGCGTCGTTTTTCCACTGCCCCCTTTCCGGGCCATCGCTGCGATCACCACAAGATTTTCGTTCGGCATTCTGATCCTCCGCAAAAATAGTGAATCGCAACGATAATACCAAAATGTCGCTAAGCGCATGAGGCGGAGGGGTCAAGCAGAAGTCGGGATGCGACCCGCGTCTGGCATGCTGCGGGCGGCGTTTTGCGATAACCGTGCAACGTCTGCCGTGGCGCCTTCAGCATTCGTCGCGGGGCACGACACACCCTCCAAATGTCGGGATGCGCTTGGCGATGTGCTGCGGACGGAATGCAGGTGACGGATAGCGCGCTCCAGACGCCGGGAGGCAGCCTCGCGTATGTCGTTCTGCGGGTGACGCGAGACGGTCAGCACGCGGCAAAACCCGTCTTGCGGGGTGCAAGAGACGGGGCGCGAAAGACGCGATGCGCGATGCGGAGACCGCATCGCGTGGTGCAATGAGCGCGAAGCGCGATCCATTTGACAAGGGACGGGAAATCGCCCCTGCAGGGCAATTTTCTACATTGAGTACAAGCCCTTATGGCCGACGCCACTTGCGTTGGGAGTCGGCGGGCTTGTACGAAGTTGGCAAGAAATAGGAACGTTAACTTCAAAATGCCCCGCCGCCGCAGACTGTCAAAGATCGAGCGATCGACCATCGCCCAGGACCGCCGGAACGGCGTCTCCGCGGCGTCGTTGGCAGCCCACTACGATGTCAGCCTTAAGACGATCTACAACGTGGTGAACCACTGGGGTGAGCGTCAGACAGCGAACGGCAGCCGATCGCGGGTTGTGGGGATCCGGGTCTCGGACGACGACCTGCGCCGGTTCGACGCGGCGCTGTCGCGGCGCGGGATTGTGCACCGCTCGGATGCCATGCGCCGCCTGATGCTGGCGGCCGAAGGTGTCTTCCTGCCCGACGACGAGATGTGTGACGAGTTGCGTAACCTCGGCGCCGCGCTCAACCGGGTCGGCAACAACGTGAACCAGATCGCGCGACGTCTGAACGAGGCCAAGGTGCGGGGCGAGAGACTGTCCTACCCGGCATCAAGTCACCGTGACGTCCGCGCCCTTGCGGGTCTGGTCTTCGATCTGGCCGACCAGGTCCAGGAGATGTCGCGTGCGCGGCGCAGCCTGCTGGACCTTGAGATCAGCTCTGCCCTGGCGGGCCTCGCCGAGAGGGATGAGAATGGCGCGGAGTGATCGGGCCCGGGGCATCGACCCGGCGCTCTTCGACCGCGGCTGGAGCCGGGTTTCGGGATCCTGGCAGGGGCTTTCCAGGGGCGCGCAGATGGTTCGGGCCGCGCGCGGCTATTCGCCAGCGATCTTCAAGGCGATCTCGAAAGGGGGCTGTCACACCGGAGCGCAGCTACGGGCGCAGCTCACATATCTCACGACGAAGTCGACCCATATCCTCGACAGCCGCGGCACCCATGACGGGAAGAAGCAGCTCTCGGAAGCCGAGATCAACCGAGTGGCGCGGCGGTTCGAGAACCAGTGGAACGAGCGCCACAGCCCCAAGCTCGGCCACACATCGCATCTGCTGATGGCATTCCCGGTTGGAACGAGCGGCGACGAAGTGCGCGATATCACCCAGGCGGTCTGCGAGAAGTTCTTTCAAGGTGAGGGGTCGCAATTCGACTATATTGCTGCAATACACCAAGATCGCGCGCATCCACATGCGCATATCGTTCTGAACCGCCGCAGCAAGGATGGCGAAATGTTCTTTCTCGGGAAGGATCATCACTTCAACTACGACGCCTTTCGCGAGGCGATGGTCGAGGCGGCCCAAGTTCATGGGATCCGCCTTGAGGCGACGCGCCGTCTGGATCGCGGCGTCACGACCTACCGCGCCGAGATCGATGAAATCTACAAGGCCCGCGACGAAGGCCGCGATCCAGTCGAGCGCCAGAGAACCGGCGCTGACCTGGCGGCCGCTTTGGAAACTGTCCGACAGAATGCCCTGATCTATCGCGGACTCGCGGCGGAGGCGTCACGCTCGAATTTCGAAGACGTGGCCGAAGCGCTCGAGAGGGCCAGCACCATCCTTGCCAGTGGCGGTCAGATTCAATCTGACGGAGCCATCTACATGTCCCAAGACGAAGCAGCGTTCGACACGCTGATCACCGAGTTTTCTCAGAACATTCGCCAGATCGAGGCGGCGATCGACAGGGCGCCGGCGGCCGAGAGGCCGGTGATCGAGCGCAAGCTGACCGACGTTCTGGCCTCGGTCGCGCATTTGAACCCGCTTGGGGATCGCTCCGCCGCCCTGGTCGATGCTCCGTCCCGGGACGGCATCTATGCAATGCCGAACTTAAGTGAAGATCACCTCGCGCGTCTTGACGATGGCGAGGTGGCACCAAAACTGGCCGAGGCGTTGCAAGGCACAGGCATCGATGCCGAGGCTGTGGCCGCGCGCCTGCGGGAGGGGGCAGGCAATGCCGCATTGGAACGCCAGTGGCTGGCACAGGATCTTCAGGCGATTGCCAAAGAAGGTGGCCTCGATCTGGAGAAATCTGCGGACCGGGAAGAAGCGCTCGACCGGCTGGAAGCCACGCATGTTCGGTTGGGCGATGTTCTGACCGATGTACGCGTCCTGCGTGCGCCAACCGAGGTCGACGAGGTGGATGACGCTGAGGAAGTGCTCGGTGAGCGGTTGGCGGCACCAGGGGGTGATCTCGTGAAGGACGGGCCCGACATTTTTGCCCCATCGGAGCGGCAGGCGTTCAGGGCGCTGGTGGCGCAGTTCCGCCGGACGGATTTCGATCATCCGTTCTCCGACGACCCGTCTGTAAGGCGGGCCGGCGCCGTGGAGGTTGAAGAGGCCCGCGTCGCGTTCGGCGCCTATGCGCAGAGATCTCCGCAGCATGCCGAATTGGCCTCGATGGCTTGGGAACAGATGACTGACAGTCGAATGCCGCCGCAATATGCGGTATCGGCGCAGGACCGCACGCTTCATGCTGGCGACATGGACCTCGCCTTGCGGGATCCTTCGGATCATTTCGGTCCGATTACCGAAGAGCTCCGCACCCTCGCCCGCTATCGCACGGAGATGCCGGATGACGAGTTCGGGCAGGCCGTCCAGGACGAAATCAATCACCTACGTTCGCTCGGTGCGTCGCGTGCCCATATCAGCGAGCGCAGTTTCGAGATCGAGGACCAGGCGCGACAGGACTACGCCGAGCGCCGGTATCTGGAAGAGACCGCGCCAACGGTCATGGCCTTTGTGCGAAACGCCGACGTCGAGGGCCCGCTCTCCGAGTCAGAGCAGCAGGACATCGTCCGGCAGATAAACGAGCGACTAAGCCCCGACGCAATCGACGCGCTGCGGGCCGGTAACGCGGACGTCCTCGACAAATTCACCCAGGATCCGCTGCGACAGCTGGAACTTGCCAAGACCTATCTCCAGAGCAGCGAGGTCACTGCGCACGGCCCGGCCATGGAGCGCGTTCTCGATGCATTGGCGGAAGAACAGATAGAGGCGCAGCGCGCACGCCACGCTGCGGCAGATGGCGAGAAGGGGATCACCCATGGATAAAGGCAAGATTGCCTTAGGAGTGTTGAGCCTCGTGCTGGTCGGTCTCGCCATGGGCTATGTCGTGGCGACCGGCTTTGTCATGTTCCGCTATGGGCTTTCTCCCACGCGTTTCGACGTCACCCTGCTTGCCCGCGAATATCGGGGTCTGTCTCAGTCCGCACCAAAAGACTTCCTCTGGGTGAACCTCATCCTTGGCGGCTTCGGCCTGGCATCGCTTATGCTGAGCGTCACGCTTCTGGGGGATGCATTGACCCGCTTCGGGACGACGCATTGGCAGACTCGCAGCGAGATGAAGAGGAACGGTTTCTTTGCCAAGCCTGGCGGCGGCTTCCTTCTGGGCAAGCTCGGCTCCCCGAAATCCAAGCGCCCGTTCCTAGTCTCAAAAACCTTCCCCCACGCGCTGATCGTGGCGCCGACAGGCCGGGGCAAGGGCGTGGGGTTCGTGATCCCGAACCTGCTGACCTACAAGGGCTCCGCGGTGGTGCTCGACGTGAAAGGCGAGAACTTCCGCGAGACCTCGCGCTTCCGCGCCAGCATGGGGGACAAGGTTTTCCGCTTCGCGCCGACCGACTGGGACCGACCGACGCATCGCTACAACCCGCTTGCGCGCATCGCGGCCATGACCAACCCCGACCGACAGCAGATGGAGCTGAAACTCACCGCGAAGCTCTTCCTGCAGACCGACAATGAAAAGCTGAGCGGGCTTTTGGCCGGGGGTATCGACCTCTTCGTAGCGTCAGGTCTTCTGGCCTTCGAGCGCGGCGTGCCGACCATCGGCGAGATCTATCGCATCACAGCCTCGGGGGGCGACAAGCAGAAGGAATACCTGAAGCGTTCGCAGGAGGTGAAGAACACCTCGGCCAAACTGATCTTTGAGCGCATGGCTTCGACCAACAACGACACCCTCACGTCCTACCTCTCCCTCTTGATGACATCGGGTCTCGACACTTGGGACAACCGCGCGATCGACGCGGCCACCGCGACCTCTGACTTCTCGTTCCGGGACATCCGCCGCCGCCCGCATGCGATCTATCTTGTGGTCGAATCCGAGATGATCCGCCCGCTTGCCCCGCTGATCCGCCTCTTCTTTTCGGACCTGATTGCCTCGCTGCAAGCACAGGAACCCGGCGATGACGAGCCCTGGCCGGTGATGATCATGCTCGACGAGTTTGACCGGCTCGGGAAAATGCCAATCGTCGCCGAGAGCATCAAAACGCTGCGTTCCTTCGGCGGCAACCTCGCCATCGTGACCCAGACCATCCCCGCGCTGGACGAGATTTATGGCGAGAACACCCGCCGCTCCCTTCAGGGCGGCGCAGGTGTGAAGCTCTACCTCACCCCCTCCGAGCAGAAGACCATCGAGGAGCTGAGCCAGGCCGTCGGCAAGACCACCAAGCGTGTGGTGACCCGCTCCCGCGCTGTTGGACGCAATCCGTTCGAAGGACGCAGCGTCTCCGAGCGGACGGAGGACACGCCGCTCCTGACGGAAGACCAGGCCCGCCGCATGGATCTGGACGAGGTGATCCTCGTGATCGACGCGCAGATGCCGATCCGGGCGCGGCGGATCAAATACTTCGAAGACCCGGCCCTGAATTTGCTGCACGCGGGCCAGTCGGGGAGTTTCCCATATCCGGACGAAGATGGAATGCGGCGGGATCGGCAGATGTCTGAGACCCGGGAAACGGTAGAGAGGTTGAAGCAGGAACTGCAGGAAGTGCGGGCGGCTGCGGGACCGCGGGAAATCGGCCACAATGCGCCTAACGCATCGAAAACTGACCCTGTCAGCGCAGCGAAGGCCCGCGGCCGCGCGGCTCGTGCTGCTGCAAGCGGAGGTGGCCAAGGTCAACTAGCGCTGAATATTGAAGGATTGGGGATCACGAGCGCGGACCGAACGATGCTCGCTTCGGCAGTTCAGACGACAAGGGCGATTATTGCCGAGCACAGTTGAATGCTCTACAGCGGACCTTCGCGCAAGGCGCGGCGAATGACGGTTCCGAGCCCAACTTGACCAAATGCTGCGCCTCGCTCGAATGGCAGCGAAGCGCAGTTAGCGATCTATACAAAGTGGCGGAATCTGCCAGCCATGTGGCAATCCAAATGGGTGCGCCTTGCGCCTGGAACGCAAGTTTGCCACGTAGCCGTTTCACAAGATGAAGGATCAGGTCAGGAGCATTTGAACGGCACGAAAGTACTGGCCATGCCTTCGTTCATCGTCATGATCGTCAGCAGATTGGCCAACTCCAGTTCGGCCTCGGTGACCGGGCATACATCGGCGGGGGCTTGGCAGCCGCTGTCTATGAACGACTGATTCCGCGTCAGAAATTCTGTCCGCAGGCCGTCCAGCCCTTGAAACCCGAGCGCGGCGTCGACGGCTCTCTGGTAGAGAACACATTTCTGCTCACTCCAGGTCAAGCCTTCCAGATCCTGCGCCCTCACCGGAGGCGCGAGACAGAGCAGGACCACCGACAGGAGAAGCAAATGAAAGCGGCGATCAGTCATTGGGATAGGGATCGTAGGGTGGCAACACCACATTCGTGGTTGCAATGCGGGCCAGTTCGGCATGTGTGCTTTCCTGCGCATCCCTGTTCCGGGACGACCCTCTGATGTAGACCGTCATAAGAAGGGGTTTCCGGTTTGGCGGATAGATCGCCGCAATGGTCGCGGTTTCCCCTCTGGGGCCGGTGCCTGTCCGGTCGCCGACCGTCCAGCCAGATGGCACACCGGCCCGAATCCGCGCGCCTCCGGTCGTGTTCGCGATCATCCACGCCGCAAGCTGTTCCTTGCTTCGCGCTGACAGAATGTCGCCCAGCAATAACGTCTCCATGGTCTTCAGCATCTGTGACGGTGTGCTGCTGTCCCGTAGATCGCCGGGGGGCACATCGTTCATCTCGGTCTCGTAGCGATCAATCCGCGTCACTGGGTCGCCCATATTGCGCAACGTCGCAGTCAGGGCCTCGGGGCCACCGACACTGCGCAAAAGCAGGTTGGTCGCTGCGTTGTCGCTGCGCGTCATTGCGGCCTCGCAGAGGCTGCGCAGGCTCATGCTGCCGCCGACCGCCTCTTTTGCGACCGGGGACCACGCGACAATATCCGAGGATCGAACCGCGATCTGCCGGTCGAGCCTTTCCTGCCCCCGGTCCACGCGCTGAAGAACGGCCCCCGCAAGCAGCAACTTGAAGGTGCTGTTGAGCGGGTAGGTCGAGGTTTCGTCCCATCCGCTCGCACGGCCAGTCTCCGTGTCCAGCACCGAAACGCCGAGACCGCCATCGACTTGCAGGCAGATGACCTCGAATGAGAAGCGCGGGATCAGCCCGTCATCGTAAGTCCGCGGTTGCCATTCGCGCGTTCCATAGGAGGCATTCTGGCCAGTTGCCATGGAGGCAAGCAAAGATGCCGCTCCGGCGACAAACGAGCGTCGGGACAGATTCTTCAAAATGGCTCTCCTCAAAAACCGGGGCTTATCGCGGCCCCTGAGTTGCGTGTATTTATCGGGCGTTTATCTCGGCGATCATTGCCTGACCAATCTCTGAAACCACCTGATTGCGAAGGGCAAAATCGGCATCACTTTCGGTAATATAGATCGCCGCAAAGTAGTGAACACCAGCCTCAGGCTGAATGAACGCAATGATTGCGCGAGAGCCATTGCCTCCGGCCCCAGTTTTGTCGCCAATCACCCAGCCGTCAGGAAGGTGGGCCCGGATCAGCGTGTCCGCCACTGCGTCGTCAATCATCCACTGGCGCAGTTGTGCCGCAGAAGCGGGCGTCAAAACGTCCCCCAGAAGCAACGTTTCCAATGTGTTCAGGATGGCCGAGGGTGTAGATGTATCCCGTGGATCCCCGACTGCCCCCTCGTTCAGAGCGGTTTCCCAGCGATCAAGGCGTGTGGTCTCATCTCCGATGCCGCGCAGGAAGGTGGTAAGCCCCTCAGGCCCCCCCACAGCTTCAAGCAACAGGTTACCCGCAGTGTTGTCGCTGAGAGTCACTGTCGCTTCACAAAGTTCACTTACTGTCAGGCCATCATCCAAATGTTCCTCGGTCACCGGGGAATAAGTCACCAGATCATCTGCTGTGTAGGTTATGCGGCGATCCAGGTTTTCCTGACCCGCATCCACACGCGCCAGAACTGCGCCGCACAGGAGAGATTTGAACGTGCTCGACATCGGAAATCTTTCATCTGCACGCATCGCGATTTCCCAATCGGAGGACGCGTCACGCAGAACTACCCCGATACGCGCGTCCAGACGCTCCTCCCAGGCGGAGACTGTCGCCTGCAGGTCCTGCGCCAACAACGGTGTCGCAGTCCCCGCGATCAAAGCCGCGCTCAGGAGTGCTCGAACATATGCCTTCATGGTCTTCCATTCTTCTTTGTGATGGACACAAAATCTCAACCCTTCAGGTGGGCGGAAAGGGCAGCTCACTTCGGTTTCGGAGAGGATGTGTCGGTCTGTTTTTCCTGAACTGGCATTGATCCAGTTCATGGCGGCGGCACTAATTCCTTTTTATTCGGCCCGCAAACGACTAATTCTTAGGTGCCGCATTAGAAAAAGTAATATCAATGGATCGTCCAAACATCCCACTCAACGCGCTGCGCAGCTTTGAGGCCGCTGCTCGTCAGGGCAGTTTCACCAATGCCGCCATAGAGCTTTGCGTGACCCAGGCGGCTATCAGTCATCAGATCTTGCGTCTGGAATATCAGCTTGGTGCAAAGCTGTTTCACCGGACGTCCAAAGGATTGCTGCTCACCCCGGAAGGCGAGGCGTTGCTACCGGTCCTGACCGCCAGCCTTGATCGTATCAGCAGCGTTTTGGATCGGTTCACGGATGGTCGTTATCATGAAACGATCAATGTGGGCATTGTGACGACTTTTGCCGTCGGGTGGCTTGCGGAGCGTTTGGCTGAATTTGAGGAATCCCATCCGGGCATCAGCATTCGTCTTTTTACGAACAATAACCGGGCAGACATCGCCCGGGAGGGTCTTGATCTGGCGATCCGTTTCGGTACCGGGCGCTGGCCCGGGCTGACCATAAAGCCCCTGATGGAAACACCGCTGACCCCGATATGCGCACCATCTGTGGCGTCGACCCTAAAAGCGCCCGAAGCCTTGCTGAGCCAAAATCTGCTCAGGTCTTATCGCGCTGATGAATGGCCCATCTGGTTTAGAAAAGCAGGTATGGTGTCACCTTACATTGAAGGCCCGGTTTACGATTCTTCTGTCGCCATGGCAGAATTGGCGGCAAAAGGCTTAGGCGTGGCGCTTCTGCCCCATGCCATGTTTCAGGCGCAGCTATCTGAAGGCCGGCTGGTGCGCCCGTTCGACACGGAAGTAACAACCGGACGGTATTGGATCACCCGGCTTTCCAACAAAGAGCCGACAACCGCAGTTGCGGCATTTGAAGCCTGGATTTGCAGGGCAGCTCTGTAACCCCCAATCGCCTTATCAAAAAACGGTGAACCGTATTTCTGCTTCGGCTTCATCAACCAAGGTTCTTTGGACAACAGCGAATAACGTCTCCCCCTTCGTTTTGGGCTTGAGCATCATGCTACGTCATGCACAAAGGGCAGCTTCGAACCTGACTGCGGCCGTCGACGCCCGTATCATGAATGGCAGTTCAGTCCCGCATTGTGTGAGTTCATGCACAGTGCGGCGAAAGGCTGATTTCTCCTTTCTACTCTCGCAAACGTCTTGCCCGTTCCGCCATTCTGACCACCTGCGCGCTCGCCGTCGCCGCGGCGCTCTTTACTGCAGCAGGAGCGTGTACAGTTCCACGTCCAATCGCCTCACCCGTCGTGAGCGCCCCGATCCGCGACCTGCCCTGCACACCAGATGTGTTAGTCAGCCCTCGCAGTACCCCGGCGGACCCGCTGACGATCGCCGGTGCCGCCGCCACCATTAGGTTTCCCGAGATGCCGCGAACGATCAGGGGTGTTGCTGCTACAAATCCTTTGGCTAGGAAAACCATGACGAAGAACGGCACAAGCGATCCGATGTTGGTTGCCGAGTTCGGATCACCGAGCTGGGCCAGCAGCGAATTCGCCATGCCGACGACGGTCGAAAACATGGCTGCGATGACGATCGGGTAAAAGGCGTAGCTGATCGTCGTCGAGACCCATCTGTGGAAGAAATCCTTGGTTGCGTCGAAGAGCGACAGCGCGATCATGATCGGAGCGAGGCCCAGCATCAGGGTCAGCATCATCTTGGCGAAGATGAGGACGATGCCGGTCATGAAGCCGAGAAGGCTGAGGAGCACCAGGCCAATGCCGCCGAGGATCGCTCCGGTCATCCAGTTGAGGTTGTTGCCAATCGCGTTCAGATATGTCGCGAAGCGCTCGATCAGGTTGTCGAACTCTCCTGCGAAATGGGTTGCGCCTGCGCCACCCCCGCCGACGGACGACACCAGCGCGCCGGCGACATAGTCAAGGCCCCCGATCACGGCGTTGGATACCGCGTTGAAATTGGCCCAGTTGAAGGCGAACAAGCCGATCAGTGTCAGCTTAATGAGATACCAGAAGAAACTCGCTCCATCCATGCTGCGGAACTGGAAGGCCATGTTGATGCAAACACCAATCAGCGAAAGCGTGACCATTAGCAGGACAATCGTGCCGGTGTTGCTCGCCACGGCCCCGAACTGGGACTCGGCCGCATCGACAAGGAACGCGTCTGCCGTTTCGACCATCCAGCTGACGACGCTCATTACCAGTTGCCTTGTGCTTCACAGAGGTCCTGTACTGCGTGGCGCAGATCATTGCGCTGCTGCCTGATGTTGCGCTGCGCTGTTGTGTGTTCTGCAGCTGAGGCCATGAGGTACCTTTCGTTGAATTCTATCGCGGCACTTTCCCAGGATGGGAAGCGGATACCGCAGTTGCAGCTACTTGTCTCGACGATCTGTTCCCACGCTCGCAGTTCGTAAAGGTCCATCAGCGTCAGCGCCTTGTAAGCTTCACGCGGATTGACTTCGTCCATCCAGGTCGGGCGCGCCGGGCGATCGTTGCAGATCCGGTATTGCTGGGGCGACATATTGATCGTGAGATCGTTTGAGACCTGAGGCGAAGTCTGCGCCACAAGTGGGCCCGTAAGGGCGGCAAGCATGACTGCGAGGATTGGTTTTCGCATCTGGGGGGGTCCTTTTTTACTCAGCGGCCACGGAGGGGCTCTTGTTGCCTCTGCCGTCGACCATGTCGAGGTTCAAATCTGTGGTTTGTCCCGGGAGAAAGAACTCGGTGATCCCGCGCGCGCCTTCATGGCGGCCTGCCTGAATGATCACGTCGATCGAGCCCTCAATATAATCGATCATGTCGGCATAGGTCATCGGCACATCGGTTTTCAGGGCGGCGATGGCGAGGCGGCGAACAGCAAGTTGTGGGGTCTCGGCATGCAGTGTGGTCAGCGATCCACCGTGGCCGGTGTTGATCGCCTCGAGAAAGGTCATCGCCTCGCGGCCGCGGACCTCGCCCAACACGATCCGGTCGGGCCGCATGCGCAAGGTCGAGGCCAGTAGCACATCAGCGCTGCGGGCGTCGGTATCCCGGTCAGCGATCAGCGTCACGGCATTGGGCTGCTCGGGGCGCAGTTCTGCCGCCTCCTCAATGGTGATGATCCGCTCCTCGGGCGGGATCAGCGAAAGGATCTTGCGCGCCGCGACCGTCTTGCCGGTCGATGTACCGCCCGAAACGATCATGTTGAGCTTGTTCTCGACGCAGAAGCGCAGTGCGGCGTCGATGTCGCCGGAGGCAACCACATTGCGCAGCGCGGCGTTTCGTTCGCGCCGCAGACCTTCGAGGCTGCGCTCCTTTCCAAAGAGGAAGCCGAGCCGTATTGCCTCCAGCGGCAGAGAGGAGAAGAACCGCAACGATATTGAAAACCCGCCCTCGACTGCCGGCGGCTGGATCACCTGCGCGCGGATCGGGCGATCTCGATATAGGATCGAGACCGAGACAATGGGCTTCTTGGTGCTGAGCGTCGTCGAGGCGGCCGAGGCGATCTGGTTGCCGAGGTCCTTGATCTCGGTCTGGCTCAGCGGGCTGCCGAGACCTCGCATGAAGTGATCGCCCTGGAATTCGCCCCAGACTTGTCCGTCGGGATTGATGCAGATCTCGATCGTGTCGTCGCGCAGGACCTCGGGGCCGAAACGGTCGAGCGACGCTTCCAGATAACTTGCAGCCATGTCAAAAAATCTCGAGGTCACGATCAACCATGACCGTGATCCGTGTACCCTGATCGACATGTATCACTGGCCGGATCGCCAGATAGTCCTGCATCACGCTTTGCGTGCTATCGCGCAGGTCGGTGCCGACATCACTCGCAACATCGGCCGCCGCCTCGCTGTCGATTTGACCCGCTGCAGCCGCAGGCAGAGCGCCGATCAAGGAGATCAGCGCGGCGGAGCCGAAGCGTTGCGCGAAACGGGTGTCGACAAACCCGGTGGTGCCAGTACGGCCAAGTTCGTCTCCACCGAAGGCGCTGATCTGCACAGTCTGATTGTCGGGCAAGATGATCCGGTCCCATGCCACCATGACGCGCGATTGGGCAAGTGCGACATCGGAGCGGTAGCGCCCGATCAGCCGCGCGCCGCGCGGGATCAGGATACGGGTTCCATCGAACGAATGGAGGTCTTCCGAGACGATGGCGCGGATCGCGCCGGGCAGTGTGCTGTCGAGAGCCGTCTCTGTGACAGCCTGAATCATGGTGCCCTGAACAACCGTGTTCGATGGGTTCGCGATCACTTCGGCACGTGTCACCTGCGCAGGTTGTGCGCCCGAACGAACAAAGGCTTCATCTGCATTCAAACGTGCGGCTTCCAGCGTGTTCTCCCTATCCGCACCCGCGCCCATCCCGGAGAACGCGATCATAGGAGACGCGATACGCTCTGCGCGGGCCTCAGCTTCGGCTGCGCGCCGCCTTTCGAGTTCGGCCAGCCGCAATTCTTCTTCACTTGGTCCCAATGAGGTCGGCTCTGGTGGTGCAAGCCGTGCAAGTTCCAAGTCCATGCGGAGCTGATCCAATTCGCGGTCCCGCTCGGTCAGCTGCCGCTCGAGGGCACGCTGAGCCTCGGCGGATGCTTCCTGTAAGGTGGCAATTTGCGCCGTCAGGTCCGCAATCGCCTGCTCCGCCCCGCTATCCGCGGCCTCGGCCGGTCTTGCGCGCAGTTCCTCGAGTTCCGCTCTCAATGTCGCAAGACTTTCCATCAGCGCGAGTTCCGACTCGCTCGGACCTGTGTCCGCAGGCGGGGCTTGGCTGGGCTCCGGGGCAGAAATCGGCGCCAGATCTCCGAATCCGGGGCCGCTGCTCTGAAACTCTTCCGGCGCGGCGGTCGCCATTGGTGCTTCTGCCGACGGCTGTAGGGCAGCCCACGCCAGACCACCTGCTGCGGCGATGCCGACGACTCCAAGGATCGCGGCAAGCGGTGCAGGCCGCTTGTTTGCCTTCGCTTTGCCTGTCGAACCTTCGAGAGCCGCGAGGCGCGCGGCGAGGTCTTCCGTACCTTCGGTCATGATGTGGCCTGTCCTGCGTCCTGGACGCAAATCACCTCTTCGCCAAGGCGAAGGACCCATTGCCGGTTGACGCCGGACACGCGGATGACGCCGTCACTCAATGCCTGGCTGTTCACCGCGCGTTCCCTGCCGTTCGAATATCGGAAGATGGCGGGCACCGGCGCATTCCGTGCGAACCGGAAATACGTGAAGGTACCATCATCCCAGATGGCCGTCGGCGTGAACTCTTCTCGGGCACTGACCGCATAGTTCGCGTTCGGCGCATCGGCCGCAACCGCCCTGGTGGGTTGCACGCGGTTTTCAGGATAGCGGAACTGCACGACATAATGCGGCGTCTCCCGGGCTTCGACGACGTGGAAGTAGTAGGAGCGGCGGTTGGTGTAGACGGTGATGTTGGTGGCGACGCCAGATGCTGTTGGCTTGATGGCGAAGGCACGGCCACCCGGGACACCGTCGAATTGAAATCCGACCGTATCGCCGGCGATGATCGAACGGATGGTTTCACCCTCACCGAATTCGACCGTGGTGACGCGGGTCAGAGTCGTGACGACACGGTAAACCTGGCCTTCAGTCCAGGTCGCTACGCGCACGCGGTTGTCATGAGAACCTGGGCGGGGCGTGGTCTCGGCCAAGGCAGTCGATCCCGCGAACGTGAGAAAACTGGCGGCCAACAAGGTAAAGATTGGAGTGCTAGTCATTCGGAACGTTCCGATCGGATGGCATATTGGGTGACGGTGAAACCGAAAGGGTTTTGCCAGACATCGTCGATCGCGCGGGTCCGCTCGGGCCGGAATTCGAACATCAACGTGGCAGTGAACGATCCATCCTGTACCCCCTGAGGGCTGGTCAGGCGCTTTCTGAGCCGCACCTGGGCGCGGTTATCGCCAATAAGGGTGATCGATGCGATCTCGACAGCCATCTCGGCCGCAGCCCCGTAACGCGTCGGCGGATAGCTGTCCTGCCCCGATGTCCACATCGCGCGCATGCTGGCCTCGGCCGATCCGGAAGACTGTGCCAGGACACGGCGGACACGAAGATCGTTGTCGAGCTGGTTGTAGGTTTCGCGGTCGAAAATGTAGCGGTAGATTTGCGCTTCGATCACGGCAGGCCGTTCGGCGAGCGACACGGTTTCAACCGTGGCATTGGGGAGCGCCATCCCGGTCGCGGGATCGTAGGGCACAACCACGGGAGGCGGCGTCTCGACCATCAGCGCGACAGCCGCAGCCGTCAAACAGCCGAATACGCCGAAGCCTGCCCCGGAAATGCCGATCATCCGCCAAAGCTGTTCCCGGCGCAGGGCACCGTAGACAAGTTCCTCTTCCACGAGCTCGCGCGCAGTCATCACCCCTGCCCTACTCATGGCTCAAGGTCCGGCAAGGTGAAGTCCATGTAGCGGCGTTCTTCGGCAACGGTGGCGGCGTCAACCACGCCTGCATTGCCTGCGCCTAGGGTTTGGATCGCTTCCAGCTCCCACATCCGGGTCATGGCGATGGCGAGTTCCGCCGTGACGCGGGTGTTATGATCCATCGAGGCTTTGAGATCCTCCATGTCCGGGATCATCTCGACCAGACGTTCCACCCGTTCGAGAGACTGTTCCGCCTCTGCGTGGCTGTTCTGCGCCGCCGCCGACATCACAGCACCTGTGGTTGCCCGCGTGGCCACGCCTTCGGCGCCCGGATTGCCGCTGGTGGCGATCTCGCGGAGTGAATCCTCGTCGAACCCGGCGCTTGCCAGCGCCTGTTCCATCTGCGTGCGCATGGGCCCGGCATTGGGCCCGATGAGCGCGCTCCAATCGCCCGCCTGGATGCCTCGGATCAGGCCGGGGATGTCTTCGAAGTTGGCCTCAAGCAAGGTATCGAGGTCCCCGCCCATGGCAAGTCCGAGGATGCTGCGCGGCCCGGTGAGCGAGGCATACATCTCGTTCAGCTGATCGAGTTGGCTTTGCAGCATGTCCAGTTGCTCCAACGCATTGTCCAGAAGATCGGTCTGGATCCCGAAATCCTGCAGCATCTGCTGAAGCTGGCGGATTTCCTGGGCGATGTTCTGGGTGTCGACCGTGGGCACGCCCTGAGCGGTGACGGGCCCCGCGAGGGCGGTGGCCAGCGCGAGGGTCGCGGCGGTGGTGGTGAGGGAACGGTACAAGCGCCGGATCATCGCAATGTCTCCTGGGTGAAATCCATGAACTGCCGCTCGGCGGCTTGGGCTGCGGCCATGGCGAGTTGTTCCTCGCTCAGCGGCTGGGTATGGGCGGCCTTGATCCGGGTCCGGATCGCGACCAGTCGCGCAAGCTCGGCGCGCGCGTAGGTGTTGAGCGCGATGGCCTCGTGCAGATCTTCCGTCTCGCCGATGCGGGTGATGATGTCCTGAACGCGCAAAGCGGCCGCACGGACCGAGACCAGCGAATAATCCCCATAGACCCCCGCCCCATGGGCCGAGAGGCTGAAGCTCGCATTCGCGAGGAGCACCGGGTCGATCGTGCCGAGCGCATCGATGCCGCCGACGGCGGCGAGGTAGCTGTTGTACTGCTGCGGGATCACCACGACGTAGTGCTGCGTCTCCGCGAAGGGTGGCACGCCGCCATAGTTCTGCACGTTGCCCGGCCCGGCGTTATAGGCGGCGAGCGCATGGATAATGTTGCCATCGAACATGTTCAGCATTTGTGCGAGGTATCGCGCGCCGCCGGTGACCTGCAGCCAGGGGTCGTCGTAATAGGCCGGGTAGATCCCGAGATCGCCCGCCGTGCCGGGCATGATCTGGGTGAGCCCGAAGGCCCCCACGGGGGAGCGCGCGCCGATCTGAAATCGGCTTTCCTGCCAGATCAGCGCCTGCAGCAGGCAGCGCCACTGGACGAGCGACAGGCCAGCACGGCTCACGCCGGGCAGGCCATGGGTGTGGCGCGCCGCTCGGATGATCAGCTCCTCCACCCCTTCCCGGGCATCGCCGAACATCCGGGCTGCGGCCGGGTTGTTGTCCTCGGGCGCATAGAGGCTGGCGGCTGCGCTTTCGACATCACCAACCGCCCTCTGCCCCGCCTCGAGCCCGGCCACGGTGCCTGCGACATCGCCCGAGCCGAGGGACATGGCATCCATGAGCCCTTCGAGCGAGGCGAGTTGCTGGCGCTCGATCTCGGCCAGTTCCTCCTCCCGGCTTAGCCGGTCCCGCTGAAGTGCCACGTCGCGATCTGTCTGTTCGAGGATTGCCTGTCGTTCGGCAAACAGGCGCAGATCGAAGGTCGGCACGCCTTGGGCGGCCGCTGGCCCCGCCGTGGGACCAGCCAGCGCAAGGCTGACCATCGAGAGGGAAAGCCAGTTCCGCATGGGCTTAGCCACTAGCCCCCAGCATCACGAAATCGCAGGCCGTGTCGCGGCGCGTAACGGCGGCCCCCATGGTCGAGATAGTGGTTGTGTTGCTCGCTGTCTGTGCGGGCGCATCGCGGAAGTTGAAGCAGTTGGCTTGCGCGGGGTTATGCTGCGCGCAAGCCGTCAGGGTCAGGCCGAGGCCGAGCAGCACGACGCTGCGGATGATGGTACGGGTCATGTCACTCTCCAGAAATCAGGGCGGTTGCGATAATCAGGGCCGACAAGGGCCTCGCCCTTCTCCATTCCGCCAAGGATGGTCACGAGCGGGCCGAGCGCGCTGAGATCGGCATCGATCACGACGGAACCACGGTCGTCGCGTACAAGCGCGAGCCGCGAGGCCGAGCCGACGCCCAGAAGCACGTCGAGCTCTTTCTCGGTCAGGCCGAGCATCGCGTAGTCAGTGGCGGAAGCACGAATGTTGGGCAAGAGCACCTGCGTCGGCACCGCTTCCACGATGGTCTTGCCGGTGCGCGTGCGCTCGAGCTGGCTGGCATATTGCGTCATCATCACGACGACGGCGTTCTGCTTGCGGGCGGTCACCAGCCAGTTGCTGAGTCGCTCCGCAAAGTAGGCGTTGTCGAGGGCTTTCCATGCCTCGTCGATGACGATGATGGTGGGCTTGCGGTCCTCGATCACCCGCTCGACCCGGCGAAAGAGGTAGGACAGGACGGCCATGCGTTCCCGCTCACTCTCGGAATCGAGAATGCCAGTGAGGTCAAAGCCCGCGACGTCTCCATCGATGCTGAAACTGTCCTCGGCATTGGCCCCGAAGATCCAGCCGTAGCGACCCTCGGCTATCCATTCCTGCATACGCTCGAAGAGATCGCCCTCGTCATCGGTCGAAACCAGAAGCGAGGCGAAATCCGACCAGTTCCGTAGGCCCGCATGTCCTGCGCTGGCGTTCTGGCGCACGACTTCCTGCAGTCGGTTGGTCTGAACCGGGGTCAGCGGTCGATCGCGCCGCTCCAAGAGGCTCGCGAGCCAATCAGCAAGCCATGCCTGGCCCCGCACGTCGATCTCGGTCTGGAGCGGATTGAGGCCGGTGGGGCGCCCCGCCCGCACGGTCGAATAGCTGCCGCCGAGCGCGCGGACGGCCATCTCCATGCCCGCGCGATAGTCGAATACGAAGACCCGCGCACCCGCGCGCCGCGCCATGGTCATCAGGAACGCCGCCAGAACGGATTTTCCCGAGCCGGGGCGGCCGAGGATCAGCGTGTGGCCTCCCGTGGGCTCGCGATCCGGCGCGCCCTGTTCGTGGAAGTTGAAGCGAAAACCACTGCGCTCGGGTGTCGGAAAGAGCGTGATCGGCACGCCCCAGGGGACTTCCCGCCCTGTCTTTCCGAGCGGGGTGCGGTGGAAGGTAGCGAGATCGGCGAAGTTGTGGTTCGTGATTGCGGCCTTGCGGCTGCGCGCCCCAGTGTTCCCGGGATGCTGCGCCATGAAATGCGCCCGCGCCCCGAAGGCTTCCGAGATCAGGTTGATCCCGGAAGTGGCGGAGATGTTGCGGATTTCGGCCGCGATGTCGTCAAGCGCCGTCTGGGTGCGGGCATAGACGGCCACGGTCATGTGGTGCTCGCCGAAGATCAGGCGTTTGGATTCCAGATCGTCCTGCGCGAGTTCCAGTTCCTGGGCGAGACTGACGGCTCCGTCATTGGCGGCCTGCATTAGCCGCAGCTGCCGCTTGATCCGGCCCGCCATGATGTTGGCGTTGATCGGCACAAAAGAGTGCGTGACCACCATGTCGACGGGCAGATTCAACTCGTCGAGCATCAGGCTATCGGTCTTGGCGGGGTAGTTCTTCACCGCAAAGATCGCCCCGTGCTTGTCGCCGACGGCACCGTCCGAGAGTGCGATGGTCGTGCCGCGGAAGGTGACGCGGGTATTGGCTACGTCCTCGGCGATCACACCGAGGCGCGACCGGGGGAAGAGCGGGTGCTCCTCGCCCGTGTTGAGTGAACCGAGGAAGCCCAGAAGCTCGCCGGTGCTTGCGGCCAGCAGGCGGGGCTTCAGCTCATCGAAGGAGGACAGCAGAAACCCCACAACCTCGTCGAGCTTGCGCAAGCGGCGGGTGGTGTCGGCCGCATGTCGCGAGCGAGACGCCCCAAGTCCGAATGGCAAGCGGCTGCCGGTCTCAGGTCGCTTCAGCACCGTCAGGGTCAGCGTCTTGTCGCGCAAACCCGCGCGGCCGAGATGCGCGTGCCATCGTTTGTCGACGGCGGCCGCAAACCCTTCGCCCGGAACGGGCGGCAGGGTCACGTCGACCGCTTTCGAGACCTTGTGCAAGTAGAATGAGAACTCGGTCCCGACCTGCGCCACGATGCCAGCCAGCAACCCTCCGATCCGGTCGAGATGCCCGTCCTCGCTCGTGGTGCTGTTCACCCCCTCGAGCCGGATGCATTGCATCAGCTCGTTGCCGCGTGTCCGGATCGTTCGGTCGTTCACGAGGCTCACATAAGGCAGCATCATTGAGAGCCGCTTCTCGCCCTTGACCCATGAGGGTAGCGCAGTCAGCGGATCGATGGCGTTCTCAACCTCATCGGCAAGTCCATCACGGGGCATAGCTGTCGCCTCCGTGCAGCTTGCGGTTCGTCGTGGGCGGGGTTTCCTGCAGGGTGATCACAAGGACATCGAGGAAGTTCGGATCCCAGTCTGCGGCCTTCCAGAGCGCCGGCCAGGCCAGCCCCGCGAACACAGCCACCACCCAGCTCTGCACCCAGAGGAACAGAAGCGTCGAGCCGAAGAGCCAGACCATGGCGTACATGATCGGCAAGCCCATCAGCTTGGGTGGCCTGAGAAGGCCGATGAACACGCGGGACTGGTCAGCCATGGCCAAGAACTCCGGGATTGCTCAGGTGGTCCAGATGGCGGCGACGATGGTGGGTGCTGCGGCGATGCCCGCGATTGCAACCACGACCCAAAGCGCCTGACGAAAGTCGAGGATGCCAAAGAGCCAGGAAAGAAACACACCGATCAGTGCGAGCGTGCCAATCACGATGCCCAAGGGACCGGTGATCGCATCGACAATGCCTTGAAGCAGGGTCTGTACCGGCGAGAGGTCGATGCTTTGCGCAAGCGCTGGACCCGCCAGCACGATAAGGGCCATCGCGCCGAACGCGGTGATCGCCCGCGTGCGGAGCACGCTTTGACGTTTTCTCGATGTCATGAAAGATCTCCTCTGAGCCGCTCAAACACGGCGGTCACACGGGCCACATGCCCTTGGGTTTCGCGAAAAGGGGGAATGCCGCCGTGGCGTGTGACCGCCTCAGGGCCAGCGTTGTATGCCGCAAGGGCCAGAGAGCCCTCGCCGAACTGGTCGAGCATCATCAGCAAGTAGCGGGCTGATCCGTCGAGGTTCTGCGCAATGTCATGTGGGTCGACGCCGAGGTCGCGGGCAGTATCTGGCATAAGCTGCCCGAGGCCTATGGCACCGACAGGGCTACGTGCAGCCGGATTGTATGCGCTCTCGACTTCGATATTGGCCCGGTAAAGGAGCGCCCAATCAGTGACTGAAAGCCCTGCGCGACGCAGCGCACCATGCCCGGCATACCGCAGAGCCGTGGTCTCGATCGCATGGAGGATTTCTGGAGTGGCGCGGGCGGCGGATCGTGCCGGGATCGCTGTCTCGCTCGTTGCGTCAGGAACGCGAGGTTCTGCGAAGAGAAAAAGGCGCCCGTTTGCCTCTTGAGAAGAGGAAATCAATTGGCCGTCTGGACCAACCGAAAAGATGAAACCGTCGGCCAGGGCCGGGGGCGCGGAACAAACGCCTGTACCCAAAGCAACGACGAGCGCAGTCGCGCGGTCAGCTGCCTTTGACCGGAGGCGCGGCGTGGCGCTCGCGGCCACCTTCTTCAAGTGGGATGCTAGCGGTCGTACAGCCCATGTCGGCCAGGAAACTGACAAGGCCAACGATGGTTCTGAAGTCGCGGAGCTTGAGGACGCTTCGGCTGGTGACGAGCATCTTATCGTCACGCCCATCAGTGGCGACGGCGCGGATGACCCACGAGCCGTACCAGCTGTTATGGCGCTTCTCTGCTCTCTCCTTGCAGACCACCTCAATGAGGTAGCCCTCGGCGAGCAAGCCGCGCAGTCCGTCTTCTGTAACCACATTCGGGGCTTCTTCTATCATGGCCTTCCCTTGGGTCCTTGTTCTGCCTGGGTGCAGTATCAGGCCCACGGGGTCGCAACACCGTGAGCGATACAAAACAACATTAATGATAGCAAGACAATAATAACGTGTTGACGAAGTTCGCCTTGCTCCGATAACGGTGATAGCCGACAGAATGATAATCTTAAAGGCGGCAAAGGAGTTTTGCCCTGCGCTTATTTATTGCGCGCAACGCACCGTTGCTGTTCGCGTTCCTGCTTGGAAGCATGCCGATAGCCGCGGCAGCAGATTGCGTGCCTCCCGAACGACCGTTCTTGCCTCAGTCGCAAGAAGACATGCGTGCCTATGCCGATCTGCTGCGTGCTGATTTCGAGAGCTACATCGCCGACATCCAGGAGTACTTCCGCTGTCTTGATGCCGAGCGCGCCCGCGCGCTTCAGGAGGCGCGCGAGGTCAGTGAAGACTATGGAAGACTGGTCGAGCTATTGGACTGAGCAAACGCATGGGCTTAACCGCCGTCGAGATCCTCGTAGTAGACGAGCGCGGGCATGTTGCGGCGCTGGTGCACGATACGCAGGATGACTGCCGCGCCATCCGCCGCATCGAGCCGCTTGTAGAAGATCACGTGACGCTGGCAATTGACCGACCGCATCCCCGGGACAAAGAGACTCCTGTCCCGGCCCCGGTCGGGATCGCCAGTGATCCGCTCGAAGGCGGTGACCAACTGGCGGTAATAGACGAGCCATTGGTCCCTGCCCCAAGTTCCGACGGTGTAGGCACGGATCTCTTCAAGGTCGGCTCTGGCCCGACCGGAAAGTCGAATGGTCATGCGGGTCAGCGATCAAACGCATCCGGTTCGAAGGCTTGAGCATCGAACTCGGCGAAATCCCCATTTTCGGCCAGGGTGGCTGCCATCTCGAGGTCGGCCTTTAGGGCGTAGAACTGCCGCGCGCCGTCCTTCTCCATCAGCATCCTCACGCCGGCGCGCACGACTTCGCTCAGATTGGCGTAAGCGCCGGACTCGATCTGCGCCTGCACATATTTCTGCATCGGTTCGGTCAGGTGGACGTTTGGCATCAGACTCTCCTATCCATGCTCAATCGTATCAGATACTGACATAAATCTTCAAGGTCATGTTCGGTCCCAACATAGGCTCGTTGCTCCACCCCGTCCTTCTGCGCCCGGATTCCCGCCGGGGAACCAGGCGAGACAGTTTTCCGTTCTGCCATTCCCGAGACCATGAGCGCTGCGACTCGCCGTGTGACGGGCTCATGCGGCCTGTTCTTCCATGACCGCTTTCGTGGCCGCATTGAAATGCCATATTTGTATTTGGTTACAGATATTTGAGTGAAAGTTAACATGAAAGAGGTCCGCAATTTTGGCCACTTTCAAGACGCCGAAGCAGCCAGAACCGACGTCAGTTCTTGGAAGCCATCAAGCTAGACAAGCGAACAATCGCACGCAACCATCAATCAAATCTCCTTGCTATCATTAATGTTGTTTCGTATCGCTGCACCATTATAGATGGAGTCGGCATCATGAAGCACGTGATCCACGGCGTGGCAACAGCCACGGCAATAAGCATATCCGGACTAATGGCCTCGTCAGCTCCGGCTCAGGCCTATCAGGTGGATTGTGCGATCCTCCTCTGCCTTGCGGGCGGTTGGCCTGCCTCTGCGCCCTGCGCGCATGCCAGAGCGGTCTTCATTCGGCGGATCACGCCATGGCCGATCGAGCCGCCCTTACAAATCTGGCGGTGCCCAATGGGTGTGTCGTTCAAAGACCCCAGTCCAATGTCGCCTATGGAACGCCTTTATGACATCACGTTCCGCGATCCGCCCGAACCGCAGGAATCGACTCCTATGCCCCTTGTCCGCGTCCAAGCGGATGAACAAGCCGACATCGACATCTCGGGCGACGCCTTTGATTTCGTGCGCAGCATACGGGTCTATCACATCCAGTATCGCCAGCACGAAAACCGAGATGGCGACTGCAATCGCAGCGACTCGACGCGATTGGGGTCCTACGGCGTGCAGGGCGACTACCGATGGACAAGATCCACCGTGGGCCAGGTGCCAGCCGCATCTGGCCTGAGCATCCCGAATGGATGTGGCAGCTACTTTTACCGTTCCGTCTTCGTCGACTGGCGTGATCACGCCGGGAACTATGGTTCTGAAGAAGTTCGCTACTGACAAAATCTGCGCGCGGTTTTTACCGCGCGCGTCCTGACAACCCCGCACGGAAGGCTGTGCAAAACCCCCGAAAAGGAGACGACGCCAGACCGTGAAGCCTGACGCCGTGCTAGAAAACTCCGTGAACAAGAGTTTCCTAGCGCACCGCTAAAACACCTGCAACCAGCAAAGTTGTTGTGCTGGCAAGAATGTTGTTGTCTCACGACATGGCGTCGGATCTCCAAGGAGACCTCGACCATGGAACCTACGACCGGCCTGATCCTGCGACGGATCACGCAGACAAATCTCTCTGTTGCTGCGCACAAGCTCGCTACCATCATCCTCGATGCCATCGCCTGGAAGGATGGCTACAACGGTTTGCCGCGCGGAACGGCAGCCTTCACCCTCTCGGCCCTGGCGGAGAAGATGGGTGTCTCACGACAATATCTTTCGGTTCTTTTGAGCGAACTTGAGACGTCGGAGTTGCAGCTCGAGCGGGCGAAGCCGAATGGCAAGTACGCGCCCTGGATCTTTCGGTTTTCCGCCTTCGACGAAGAGAGTGAAACCCATGATCTCGTGTCAGGTGAAGGCGACACATCACTATCTAGAGATAATAAAAACAAAACTATCTTCTCAGGGCTGATCGATATCACCACGAGTTCGAACGTTTTTCAGACAAGTTGGGCGGAGCTCATCAAAGCAGCGAAGGCCACGTTGCCCTGCTGGAACATCGACACCCAGGTCATCTGGGATCGCTTCCTTGCCTTCAACCGGTCCCGAGGCAACGGCAGGGTGCCGGCCGGCTTCCTGCTTGGCTTCATGCGCCGATGGCGAAATTCGTGGGGAACTCCAACTCGTCCCGCGGTCAAGCCGCCCGCGAGACCAATAACGGATCCCAAAGAGCGCGAATTGCTGAGACAGATGCAAGCCGCACCAACTGCGAACCGCCAGTTCCACGCGTCCGACTTGTGTCGCTTGATCGGACACGCTGCCTACGAAGCGCGGGTACTCGATGTGATCCGCAAGTTTGGGTGCCAGAGGTTTTCAGCAACCTTGGCGGTGCACGGACGAGCGGTGCTGGAAGGGGAGATATCCCGGTAGCTTCGCTTGCTCGGACTTGGAGTCCATGAAAGCCCCGCTACAGATGTCAAGTTCCGATAGTGAAGTTTATGTTAAATTTCGAAGAATTCAGCGCGTAGGGACTTATTATGCAGCCTAAAGTCGACATCAAACTGCATCGGATTGTTTCATCCGAGCAGACAAATGTTGCTGACTACATTTAGATCGTTCCGTTCCTCCATTAATCGTGAAGCATCTGATGTGATGTCAATTTCCAGGCCAGAGTCCTTTTCTTGCAGAATCGCTGGCTACCCGTCACGCGCCCACGCAATTGCGGACTCGGTATCGCTGGATTCGAACCACTGCATCTCGGAGCCCGTCAATAGGTTGACCACCCGTGCGCCCCATTCCATCCATCTGCGTTCTCCGACAACCGCTATGCGACCGAAATCGTTCGCGTGGGCGGTGTCGACCTTCAGATCTTCTAGCATCGCCGAAGGCTCTTCGTAGCCCTCGAAACTTGTAAGGTCGAGAACCAGACCCGGATTATCGGTTGTTCCAAGACGCTCATGAAGCAGCGCGTGCATTTACTTGAATTCTGTCTCCGTCAACTTGCCTTCGCAGACGAGCCCGATGACATCATCACGCTCGGTCAGCGTTTCCTTGAACATTGGTCTTCTCCTTTTCACTTGCGTTGCCGTGACCGTAGAGATCGGCGTTCTGATGAGCGCGATCCTCGTGCTCGAATTCGAGGCTGGAATGGCTGATGCCGAATTCTTCCTTCAGCCGCTCCTTGATCGCGCTCTTGATCTCTTCGATCTTCGACCATCCCTCGGCTGCCACGACGACATGACAGTCGAGCGCAGCCTCGTGCTCTTGCATTTGCCAGAGATGGACGTGGTGGACGTCGGCGACGCCTTCGACTTTCCGCATCGCTTCGACGACGGCCTCGTTGTCGATGTCCGGCGGGCTCCCGAGCATCAGGGTTCGGATTGGGCCGCCTATTTCAGTGAAAGACAGATACAGGATGTAGGTCGCGATGCCGATGGTGATGGCAGGATCGACCCAACGCATGTCGTAAAGGATGATCAGCGACCCAGCGACGATAACCGCGACCGAAGCAAGCGCATCCGAAAGGTTGTGGAGAAAAAGCGCACGGATGTTCACGCTCCCCTTCTGCATCGAATAGGTCAGCATTGCGGTCAGCGTGTCGACCACAAGCGCGATTCCACCGAGAATGACGACGGTCCACCCCATGACTTCGGGTGGATCAATCATGCGCATGCCACCTTCGTAGATCAGATAGAAGCCGATCACGATGAGGGTGGTGTAGTTGATCAGGGCCGCGACGATTTCGACCCGGCCATAGCCGAAGGTCATGCGCTCATCGGCCGGGCGGCGCGCGATCTTGCGTGCGGCAAAGGCAATGACAAGCGAGGCCATATCGGAAAAGTTGTGCAGCGCATCGGCGATCAGTGCCAGGCTGCCCGACAATATGCCCCCGACGATTTGCGCAACGGTAAGAAGCCCGTTCGCCCAGATCGCGATGGCAACCCGCCGATCGCCAGAATCCGGATCGATATGCGCGTGCCCGTGGTCATGTGGCATTGGCAGGCTCCTCATGCGCGTGTGTCGCGCGTCGGTCAGTCTTGAGGCGGTCGCTGCGGAAACCACGAACGCGCGCATTCATCCAGTGGCGTATGATATGACGGTAAAGGGCACCACGCAGCCATCCAAAGGATTGCTCATGGGAAAAATAGAAGGCGTCCGGCGTATCAAACACGCCGAAATCCTGCACGATGCCGGTTTTCTGAATGTAGGTATCTTCTCCGTTCCAGGCGACGGGAGGCGCGCCAAGGCAATCCGTGCCCGCGCCATAACCGCAGAGACTTTCTGTGTCCGAGAATGACGTTTGCAGGACATCGAGGAAAGCGTCATCCAGGATGAAGCCTTCAAGGTTGATCCAGGCACCTTGAAATTCGATCTCGACCCATGAGTGGAGAATTTCCTGCGGAGCAAGCGGATACACCAGCTCAGGGACAACACCGCGCTGCAAGCCTTTGTGGATCGTAAACCCATGCAACCGGCAACGAATGCCGACACCACGCAGCAGCGCCATCAAGAGCGTGCTTTTGGTATTGCACTGCCCATAGCCGTCGGAAAGCACTTCGGATGCGGGGATGTCGTCAGCTCGATTGTATCCGAACGCGATTTCATTCCGAACGAAATCATAGGCAGCTCCGATCCGATCGTATTCGGATAAGCCGCGCCAGCTGCGGTTCTCAATTAGACGCGCAAGAGGCGCGGCATCAAAATCCAGTAGTTTGGTGGGTACAAGTAGGGGGTCGATCATCTGCAACGGGTCGCTCCTCGAATCGTCTTGGAACAAGACTAATTGCTATAGTCACTATAGCTTCAATCCTTTCTTTCAGAAAGAATCTTCCGCAACTATTTGTCCGTGTGAACCGCTTTGTGGTGTTCGCCGTGTGCGTCGCGCAGGATGTCGATACCGCCCCAGGCCGCGATCCCGGCGACGATCACACCGACGACAAGGTCCGGCCAGTTGGTTCCTAGCCAAGCGACGAGGCCACCGGCCACGACGATCCCGAGGTTCGCGGCGAAATCGTTGTAACTGAAGGTGTTGGCCGCGCGGATATTGACGTTTGGATTTTTGAGCTTAGCGAGCAGCCAAACGCAGACTGCGTTGATAGCCGCCGCGATCAGGGCCATTGCAATCATGATCGTCCCGAGCGGATCTGACCCACCGATGTAGCGGCGCCACGCATCGTAGAGGATGCCTGCAGCGAACAGGATCAGCAGCCCGCCGGAAACGTTCGCCGCCCCGCGTTTCCATTTGGCGGATCGGGACAAAGCGAAAAGGCTGATCGCGTAGACGAAGCTGTCGGAGAGGTTATCGAGCCCGTTGGCGATCAGGGCACTTGAGTCGCCGAAGGCGCCTGTTGCGAAAAAAGCCACGGCCAAACCGATATTGAGCGCCAGAACGATCCAAAGCGTCCGTCTCTCCATTGAATCTTGTCTAGCGGCCATTTTGTGGTTCCAGCTTGTGTTGTACGACACATTAACTTCTGCGGCAGATCTGCGTTCCAGCCGGAATGTTGGCTGAATTCCTTCAGGCCCCGATTTCCTCGTGTTCGGTCAAGCATTCCGAATGGTCCCGCAACACCTCAAGCACCTTGCAATCTCCCGTCCGCCCGCCGCTGCATTCGTGAACCATGCGTTTCAGTTCCGTGCGCAGCGCCTTCAGGCGGGCCATGCGCTGCTCCACCTGTTTGAGCTGGCGACGCGCGATGGCATCAGCCTCATCACAGGGCCGGTTGGGATGGTCGCTGAGGTCGAGCAGCTCGCGGATCGCATCGAGCGAGAAACCGAGTTGTCGCGAATGGCGGATGAAGGACAGCCGGTCGAGCTGTGCATTGTCGTAGCGCCTCTGCCCGCCTTCGGTCCTGCCAGGTTCGGGCATGAGCCCAATCTGTTCGTAGTACCGGATGGTCTGCACCTTCGTGCCAGTCTTCTTTGACAGAGTACCGATCGTGAGCATTTTCGCCTCCATGAAAAAGATACAGTTTGTGTAGGTTTTGCCGTCGGAATAAACAAGTGTCGGTTTCACAGACGCGTGAGTTCAAGCTATACCATGATTTCGTGCTTGAACCTCTAGCGGCTAGAGGATGTATCCGCACTTGCAATAAGAATCAAAAACAGGCGAACAGGATTGTCCCTTACATCGGCACAGAAGTTTCTTTGGGTTTTGGCAGGCGTGGCAGCGCTTGCCTTCGTATGGCTCTTGCTATGGTCCGATTATCGTGCCGATAGCGCCCGAACTGACGCCGAGCCGCCTTTTTTCGCTGAGTTCGAACTGACGGACCACCAGGGTATGGTTCAAACCGAGGAGGACTTTGCGGGGCGCTGGATGCTGGTTTTTTTCGGCTTTACCAACTGCCCCGACGTCTGCCCGACGACCCTATCTGAGGTCGCGGCGGTGATGGACGGTCTGGGCGACGATGCCGCCAAGGTCCAGCCGATTTTCATCACCATCGACCCCGAACGGGACACGCCCGCCGCACTCGCCGAATACGTCCCGCTGTTCGATGCGGGCATCATCGGTCTGACCGGCACGCCGGAACAGATCGCCGCCACATCCGAGACGTTTCCGATCTTCTTTGAACGCGTCGAAGAGGCTGCGGCGCCGGATGGTTACACGATGGGCCACACGTCGCATTTGTTCCTCTTCGATCCCGACGCGGGCTTCGCCGACTCGTGGCCCTACGGCACCTCCGCCGAAGAGATACTCGCCGATCTGGAAGAGAGGTTCTGACCGACATGAACCGTATGTCCGGAGAAACAGCCCTCGGGCTGGCGTGGATCATCGCGCTCGTCGCCTCGCTTGCCGTGCTTTTTGTCGGCGAGGTGCTGGGGCAGACGCCCTGTGTGCTGTGCTGGTTCCAGCGCGCCTTCATGTTCCCCTTGGCCATTGTCCTCGGGCTCGGCCTTTGGTGGCGGGACGGCCGCGTGGGGCGCTACGGCATCGCATTGGCGCTTGGCGGCGGCGCAATCGCCCTCTGGCACATGGGGCTGTACGTCGGTCTTGTTCCCGAACGCGTCCAGCCCTGCACGGCCACCGGCCCCTCTTGCACCGATGACAACCAACTGGTCTTCGGCATCCCTATCCCGCTGATGGCGCTCGCCGCCTTCGCGCTGATCGGGGCGCTGTCGGCCCTTTCATTGAAGGACACACGAACATGAATCGACGCGGCCTGATCCTGTCCGTTCTTGCCCTCGGCGCCGCCGGTTTCGGCGGAGCCACCTGGTTTGCAATCCGCCCCGGCCCAGTGGCCGAAGCGGAGCCCGTTGCTCCGGAACTTGCGGAGGCGATGATCCGCCCCTACTCGCCCATCCTCGGGCCTGCGGATGCGCCCGTCACGATCGTCGAATTCTTCGATCCGGCCTGCGAGGCCTGTCGCGCCTTTCATCCCATCGTGAAGGACATCATGGCCGAGCATGGGGAAGCTGTCCGCGTCGTGATCCGCTACACGCCCTTCCACGGCGCGGCATCCGAGGAAGCCATCCGCGTGCTCGAAGCGGCGCGCATGCAGGACGTTTACGTGCCGGTGCTCGAGGCCGTTCTGCGGGAACAGCCGAGATGGGCGTCGCACGGTGCCCCGGCGCCTGGCCTGATCCTTCAGATCGCCGCCACGGCCGGACTCGATGCCGAAGCCGCGCGCACGCAAATGCTGGCACCCGGTGTCGTGGCGATCCTTAACCAGGATCGTGCTGACGTCGAGGCCGTGGGAATTCGCCAGACGCCCACATTCTTTGTGAACGGCAAGCCGCTCGATCCATTCGGGGAGGCAGAGTTGCGTCGTCTGGTGGCCGCCGAAGTCGCTGCCGCGCAAAGCTGAATGGAAAGGGCAGGATCAGAACGATGAAAAAGTATATTTTGACTGGCACACTGGCCGCGCTTTTGACCCTTGGAGGGCTCTCGGTGCCCGCGCTGGCCGGACCCGAGGATGTTGTCGTCGAGAACGCGTGGTCCCGCGCCTCCATCGGGATGAACCGTCCCGGGGCCGCTTACATGACGATCCGCAACACTGGCGACGAGCCGGTGACGCTGATCGGCCTTACAACACCGCTCGCGATGATGCCCGAAATCCACGAGACGAAGACCAATGCCGAAGGTGTGAGCTCCATGAGCCCGGCGGGGGAGATCGCGATCGCCCCGGGCGAGAGCGTCGCGCTCGAACCGGGGGGCCTGCACGCAATGCTGATGCGGCTACAAGAACCGATGACGGAAGGGGACACCTTTCCGCTGACCCTGCTTTTCGACGACGGAGGCGAAGTGACGGTCAAGGTGCCGATCCTCGGAATCGCCGCGCGGGGGCCAGAGGACTGATGCGGCGACGGGCGGTCCTGGGGTACGGCGCGGCTGGTGTCGGGGCGGTCGCCCTGATGCTCTTCGTCGGTTGGTGGCAGGTCGATGGACCCGGTGGACCCGAACCTGTCGGGCAGCGGCCTGTGGCCCTGACCGAGATGGATTTCCGTCTGACGGATCATGAGGGCAACGCGGTCGGGCCGGAAACCCTGATCGGTCGCCCGACGATGGCGTTCTTCGGCTTCACCTACTGTCCCGATGTCTGCCCGACCACGCTTTCTGACATTTCGGGATGGCTCGACGATCTGGGAGACGAGGCCGACGAGATGAACGTGGTTTTCATCACGGTCGATCCCGAGCGCGACACTGTCGAAACGATGGCCGAATATGTCGGCTACTTCCATCCGGCGATCCGCGGCTGGACGGGACCGGAAGAGCAGATAGCGCGCGTCGCGGACGGCTTCCGCGCCACCTACGAGCGAGTACCGGCGGAGAGCGGCGATTACACGATGAACCACACCGCGAGCGTCTTCCTGTTCGCAGCCTCTGGGCGATTCGTCACCATGATCGACTATCACGAGCCCAAAGAATTCGCGGTGCCGAAGATCCGCCGCGCGCTGGAAGAAGAAATGGAGGGGGCGACATGAGGCTCAGAACTTTGGCGGCTTGTGTCGCAATTGCGGGGACGGTTTCGGGAGCGGCTATCGCCATCTCTGATTCCATGTCGAAAGAACCCGTGCCGCCGGAACTTGCCCAGGCAGGTAGCTGGATGCCCCAAGGTCCTGAAGCCCCCCAGAACGTTGACATCCCCGTGACGCTGCCCGCGGCGGCATGGGCAGACGATGCACCCGACCTCAGCCCGCTGCCCCTTCTGCAGGCCGCGTTTGCCGACAGGCCGGTGCAAGCGATCGAGCCACCCCTGTCGACGTGGTCGCGCGACATTGCTCCGGGCGAAACGCTCGATTTCTTGCTGTCAGAGGCCGGTCTTGCGGCACCTGACAGAGCCGAAGTTGCCCTCGCGCTTGGTGCGGAATACGATCTGCGACGGCTGCGGCCGGGGCACTCGGTCACTGTCGCTTCGACCGTGGACGGCAGCCCCCGCACCGTCTCACTCGCCGTCGAGGACGGGGTTCGGATCGAGGTGGTTTTCGGCGAGCAGATGTCCACGCAGGTCGTGGCTCCGGATCCGGAAATCGTAACCCTTGCCGGCGAAGCCATGATCGACAGCTCGATCTTCGCGGCACTCGACGAAGCCGGCATACCCGCCCGTTTTTCCGTGGACCTTGCGCAGATGCTGGGTGGGACCGTGGATTTCCGCCGCGAGATGGCCGGTGGCGAAACACTAAGGCTTCTCTGGCGTGAGGCGCGGGTCGGAGAGGACAGGATCGGACAGCCCGAACTCGCCTTCGCCGCACTGGAGATCGGCGGTTCGCTTTACGAGATCGTATGGCCGGACGACGGCAGCGGTCAGGCGACGATCTACGTCGATGGCGAGGTGCTGCGCGTCTTCGCACAGCCGGTCGAGGGTGCGCGCCTCAGCTCGGTGTTCGGACGCCGCACGCATCCGGTCTTTGGCAACGTCCGGATGCACACCGGCGTCGATTTTGCAGCGGCACGTGGGACACCGGTTCAAGCGACGGCACCGGGGCGGGTCAATTTCATCGGCTGGCGCGGCGGATATGGTCGCGTGGTCGAAATCTTGCACGGCTCCGACACCATGACGCGCTACGCGCATCTGAGCGCCGTGCCGGAAGACTTGGCACAAGGCCAACGCGTTGCGGCGGGAGACGTGATCGGCCGCGTCGGCGCGACTGGCACGGCGACAGGTCCGAACCTGCACTATGAGGTGCTCGTGGATGGGCGCCCGACTGACCCCCTCTCTGACGACCGGCTCGCCGAAGCGGCCGAGAGCGATGCGGATGATACCGCCGCGCTCTCGCGTCTGGCCGAGGCGCGGGCGCTTCTGAATGAAAACCTCGGCAGCGAGATTGCCAAAACGACAACCGAAAGGCTCTGACCCATGAAACGCATGACACAAGTTCTTGCCATCACGCTCGCCCTGTTCCCAGCGGCCCAGGCCCTCGCAGAGGCAACGGCGATCGACGTCCGCAAGACCAACGGATGCGGCTGCTGCCTCTCGTGGATGAAACATCTCGAAGAGAACGGGTTTGTGCCGACCGGCCAGGACATGTTCGGCGGGCTTCTCGTGCGCTTCAAGCTAGACAACGGCGTGCCGCAGCGCATGGTCTCCTGCCACACCGCGCTCATTGACGGCTACGTGATCGAGGGCCATGTACCGGCCGCTGACATCCGCCGCCTTCTCGAGGAGCGCCCGGACGCCGTCGGCCTCGCTGTTCCGGGGATGCCCTATGGCTCGCCCGGCATGGGGCCAGAAGACGACCGCGAGGCCTATGATGTCTTCCTCATCCGCAAGGACGGGTCGACGGAAGTCTTTTCGAGCTACGCCGAAGGATAATCTGGCCCGCCCATGGAAAATCTGTCTCCGATAATGCTCGGCTTTCTCGGAAGTCTTGCCGCCGGATCGCTCACAGCAGTCGGAGCAGTTCCCGTGCTGTTCGGGCGCATCCCGTCTCGGGCCACACGCGATCTGTCGCTCGGCTTCGCTGCCGGTGTGATGCTCGCCGCTTCTTTCTTTTCGCTGATCATCCCGGCATTGGATGCGGCGGAGCCGATGTTCGAAAACGGCGCGATGCCTGCGGCCATCGTATGCGTTTCGATTCTTCTGGGCATGGGGGCTGTCGCCCTGATGAACGAAAAGCTGCCGCACGAGCACTTCAAGACGGGACGCGAAGGGCCCGAAGCGGCGTCTTTGCGGCGGGTCTGGCTGTTCATCATCGCAATCACGATCCACAACTTCCCCGAAGGCCTTGCGGTTGGGGTCGGCTTCGGATCCGGAGGTATGGAGGGCGGTCTGCCGCTCGCCATCGGCATCGGGCTTCAGAATGCGCCCGAAGGATTGGCCGTCGCTGTATCTCTGCTGGGCGAGGGATATCCGAAGCTGCGCGCCTGGGGCATCGCGGCGCTGACGGGCATGATCGAGCCGATTGGCGGTTTGCTCGGGGCCGGCATCATCACACTGTCGGAACCGCTGCTTCCATGGGGTCTGGCCTTTGCCGCGGGCGCAATGCTCTACGTCATTAGCCACGAAATCATCCCCGAAACCCATCGCAGCGGCCATCAGAACAGGGCGACGCTCGGTCTCGCAGTCGGGCTCGTTCTGATGCTGTTCCTTGATGTCTGGTTGGGATGAGGCAATGTCACTAAACAAGGTATCTCCGATGATCGGCGTCTTCGCAGCACTTGCTGCGTTCGCGATCGATCAGATCACCAAAGCCATTGTCGTTGCGAATGCCGTCACTTTAAGCGCCGGGATTCCCGTGTTTCCGGGATTCAACCTCGTCTTTTATCGTAATGACGGCGTGACTTTCGGGATGTTGGGCGGCGCGCCGTGGTGGAGCCTCATCGCTTTCGCTCTTGCCATCTGTGTTTGGCTGGGGGTTATGCTGTTTCGCGCCGACAATGCGGTGGAAACGCTTGCCTACGGTGCGATCATTGGCGGAGCCCTGGGCAATGTCATCGATCGTGTGCGGTATCGGGCTGTAACAGACTTTCTCGATTTCTACATTGGCACAACACATTGGCCTGCCTTCAACTTGGCCGATGTATTTGTCGTCAGTGGCGTGGGGCTCTTGCTCGCCGCGCCATGGATCAGCGCGCGGCGTTCGATCAAGTCGTGAAGCCGGAAATTCTGAACCGCATCGCTCTGCGCCACCGTTTGCTTTCGCGGATGACGCTTGGTTTCGCCGCCGGGGCGATGACCGTTCTGACTTTCCCGCCTCTTTCGATTCTCCTGCTCGTTCCCGTTGCCTATTCCGCGTTGTTTGTCGGGCTTCGCGATCTCTCCTTCGGGCGCGCTTTCCTCGTCGGCTGGGCGTTTGGTCTCGGCCAGTTCGGTTTCGGGATTTGGTGGATCGCGGAAAGTTTCTACGTCGAGGCCGAGCGGTTTGGGACGATGGCGATTCCGGCGGTCGCGGGATTGTCCGCAGGTCTCGCGATTTTCCCAGCCATTGCCGCTGCGCTTTTTGCCGAAATCGCGCGGCGCGGAGCCATGGGCAGTCTCTTGGCCTGCCTCCTGTTCGCGACCTCCTGGACCGTGGCCGAGTGGTTGCGTGGTCACGTTCTGACAGGGTTTCCCTGGAACCTGGCCGGTTACGCACTTGTAGACTACGCCGCCCTTCGCCAGACCGCCGCCTGGGTCGGAAGCTATGGGCTAAGCTTTCTCACCGTGTTCGTCGCGGTACTCCCTGGCGCGGCTGCTATGGCGTCCGGGCGGCAACGATTGACCATCTCGCTCATGGCGCTGGCCGGAATCGCGACGATGTGGGCTGTCGGCACGCTGCGCCTCCAGTCGGATGCACAACAGCCACCCGGTGTCGACCTGCGCATCGTCCAGGGCAACATTCCACAAGAGGAGAAATGGGCTCCCGAGAACCGCGAGGCGACCTTCGCGCGCTATCTTGAGCTTTCAACCCGGCCCGGCGATTTCGACGTGCTTCTCTGGCCGGAAACCGCCTTTCCGGGTTTCCTCGATGAGGATACGGAGGCACGGGCCCGCATTGCCGCAGCGCTACCAGACGGCAGAGTGCTGCTTACCGGTGTGCCGGACCGTGTACCGAGCGAGGATGGCACCCGATATTTCAACACGGTCCAGGCATTTGACGAGACCGGCGAGATCCTGACCGGATACGCGAAACACCATCTCGTGCCCTTCGGCGAATATGTGCCATTCCGCGGCTGGTTGCCCATCGAGCGGCTCACGGCGGGTCTGGGCGATTTTACGCCCGGACCGGGCCCGAGAACGCTTGCGCTTCCGGGTGTGCCGCTGGTCGCCGTGGCGATCTGCTATGAGATCATCTTCCCAGGGCATGTGGTCGACGACCTGTTCCGGCCGGACTGGATTTTCAACGCGACAAACGATGCCTGGTTTGGCACCAGCATCGGACCCGAGCAGCATCTGGCTTCCGCACGTATGCGCGCCGTAGAGGAAGGCCTTCCAGTCATCCGAGCCGCGAATACGGGCATCTCTGCGGTCATCGACGCGAGCGGAGAGATCGTTGCGCGGCTCGATACCGGCGAAACGGGCATCATCGACGCTAGCCTGCCCTCCGCGCGACCGCCGACACTCTACGCGAGCTTCGGGGACTGGATGCTGTTGGCGCTCATCTTGGCTTCGTGGAGCTGGGCAATGGCGCCAATGCGACGGCTCACTACCGCCGCATGAGAAAGACCGTCATGCAAAGATGTGGATAGGTGTCCCGTCCTTCACCATTGCATAGATGTCCTCGATCTCCCGATCCGTGACCGCGATGCAGCCAGCTGTCCAGTCGCGGACATTTGTCGGGTCGATGCCGGGGCGTGGGCCACCATGGATGAAGATGTCGCCGCCGGGGGAAAGGCCCTGCGCTTCGGCAAAGGCGATGTCGGCCTCGTTCGGATAAGAGATGCCAATCGAAAGATGGTAGGTGCTGTTGGGGTTTCGCCTGTCGATTGTGTAAACTCCTTCCGGAGTCCGGCCATCCCCCTCGAATTGTTTGTGACCCTCAGGAGCGAAACCCAGCCCGACCGGATAGGTTTGCAAGACGCGATCGGCTCCGTCGAGAACAAGCAAGCGCTGTCCCTTGTAAAGCCGAACACGGGTGACTTCGGGTCCGTCATAGCTGCGGAACTTGCTGGCACACCCGGACAGAAACGCTACCAGCCCGCCCAACAGGACGGCGCGGCGGGGAAATCGGATGGTTTTCACTGCTCGATGCCTCTTTCGTGAGGTCTGTTATGGACATTACGTTACCTTGCAAATGCTGCGTGATCAATGTCCGTGGGCAAGCGCGGCCTTTGCCATCTGTGGGCCAACCTGCTCACCGCCGGACGGCGGCGCCTTGGCCTCTTGGCTGTTCAGCAGGCGCAGGGCATTGGCCACCACCAGCAATGACACTCCTACGTCGGCTGCAATCGCGCCCCACATCGATGCCAGTCCGAACGCGGTAGCGACAACGAAAACGCCCTTGGTCGCCAAGGAAATACCGATGTTCTGATGAATGATCGACATTGTCCGGCGCGAATGACCGATCAGCCAAGGCACCTTGCCGAGATCGTCGGTCATCAGGGCTATATCCGCCGTCTCGATTGCCGCGTCCGAACCAACGGCACCCATTGCGATGGCGTAATGCGCGCGCGCCATGGCCGGGGCGTCGTTGACCCCGTCGCCGATCATGGCCACCATGTCATGCGTTTCGACCAGTTCTTCGATGGCAGTCACCTTGTCTTCGGGCAGAAGCTCGGCACGGACCTCGTCGATGCCGACCTCGGCTGCAACAGCGCGCGCTGTCCGCTCGTTATCACCGGTCAGCATGACGATGGTCTTCACACCCTGCGCGTGAAGCTGCGCCACGATGCCTTTGGCATCCGGGCGGATACGGTCGCGCAATTCCAAGATGCCGGTGACACCGGTGTCGTCGCCCACGGCAACAAGGGTGCTGCCAGCCCCTTCGATGCGGTCGCGCAAATCCTTCGGAATGGCGTCGCCGAAACCCTTCTCCTCGGCAAACCGGTCCGACCCCAGCCAGATCGACCGGCCGTCTGTGCGTCCTTCAAGTCCCCTGCCCGGAACGGTTCGGGTATCTTCCGCGGCGGATACCTTGATGCCGTCGGCTTCTGCCCGCGCAAGAATGGCGCGCGCCAAGGGATGCGAGGAACGTGCCTCCAGCCCAGCGGCGAGGGTCATCAGATCTTGCGCCGATGCTTTGCCCAGCGGATGCACCGCCGCCACCTCGGGCTCGCCCATGGTGATCGTGCCGGTCTTGTCCATGGCCAGTGCAGTGGTCTTGCCCGGTGCCTCAACATATGCACCGCCCTTGATCAGCACCCCGGCCCGCGCTGAGGCGGTGAGTGCAGCGACGATGGAGACCGGTGTCGAGATGACCAGAGCGCATGGGCAAGCGATCACCAGCAGCACGAGTGCATTGTAGAACCAATAATCCCAGGCCCCCCCGAAAATGAGCGGCGGCAGCAGGGCAATTGCAATGGCGAGAGCCATGACGATAGGCGTATAGATGCGGGCGAATTTCGCCACCCACTGCTCCACCGGCGCGCGGCGGGCATGGGCGTCGCCGACCATGCGGATAATCTTGGCCAACACGGTGTCCGAGGCGGCCTTCGTGGCGCGCACCGTCAGTGTGCCTTCGCCGTTGATCGTACCGGCATAGACTTCGTCGCCCCGTTCCTTTGGGACCAGCGCACTCTCTCCGGTGATCGGCGCCTGATCGACGGCCCCTGCCCCATCGACAACCTCACCATCCAATGGGATGCGGTCTCCGCCGCGCACGATGAAACGTGCGTTGATAGCAACCGCAGAAGCCGGAACGTCCGCTTCCGAGCCGTCATCATGAAGAACTCTTGCCGTCGGCGGCGCGAGGTCGAGCAGAGCTGAAACCGCATTCCTCGCACGCCCGACGCTCCAGCTTTCGAGGTAGAGCGAGAGCGAAAAGAAGAACGCGACTGTCGCCGCCTCGAAAAATTCGCCAAGCCCGATGGCACCGGCCACGGCGACCACCATGAGCAGGTTCATGTCGGGCGACAGCCGCCGAGCGGACGACCATGCCTTGGGTGCCACGAGCCAGACACCGAACAGGATCGCAACCGCGAACAGCCCTGCCTCGACCAGTGGCATCGGCGCTTCGCCGTGACCCGCGAAGAGGCCGAGCGCCCCGCCCATGCCGGTCTCGATGATGTGCCACAGAAATCCCGCGGCCCAGAAGCCTCCACTGAGCGCCGTAAACAGCCGCTGTCTTGCAAGATGGGCCGCCTGGTCGACCGACGCGTTCTCGGCATCCCAAGGCTTGGCGGTCATGCCGGTGCTTGCGACCAGTTCTGCAATTTCGCCGTCCGATAAACTCTTGGCGCTGTCGAGAATAGTCATCCGCCCATTGATCACGTCGAACGCGAGATGCTCGGCCCCGCCGATCTTCGGGCCGACCACCTTGTTCAGGATTGCTACCTCCTCGGCGCAATCGAGGCCGGACACCTGAAAACTGCGCCCGCCCGCTGGCGCGGGGGTCGCCGGAACGATGTCGCCGCACGTTCCGGCGCTCCCGCAGCAGCTGCCGCCGCTTGTCTGGGCATCTTCGGCGTGATCGTGGTCGTGACGATGGGTGTCGGGCGGCATGAATGGACCTCTGGATTCGGGTGCTTTACCATGACATAGCCCCTACAGTAGCTAGAGCTTCAAGAGCAAAATACGGTGGTATTTCAGTTTGTTTTATTGCTAGAGGATGCGGCGACCGGCTCCATCACGCCTTGAGGCATGAAAAGCCGATGCAAAGAAAAACAGACACGAAAGGAAGCTTGATGCGGGTTTTGATGCTGAAGCAAAAAATAATTGTTGCAGTGGCGCTGTCTCTTACGGCCGGGTGCGCAATCCAGCCGACTGGACCGGGCGACTCGGCAGACCGGCGGGGCAAAGTTCCCGAAGCCGTGATTGCAATGGCTGCCCCGGATCAGGATGTTGCAACCGCGCGCTTGGTGCCCGAGGACGGGTGCTACTGGTACAAACACAGCGGCCCCGTAGAAACAACCTTGCTGCCGCTGCGCACGGCGAACGGCAATCGTATCTGCACCCCTCGCGAAACTTAATTGCGTTTGCCGTCCGCTGCTTGGCTTAGCTGCGGGCAGTCACGCTGTCCTCCGCCGAGTAAAGATAGGCGGTTGTCGCGTTGCCCTTAAATCTGAGACGAGACGCTTTCGGCAGGGAGTGGACAAAACATGGGGGTCATGCGGCGCGTTTTCTGTTTGCGACGGTCAGCCGACCATCGAGAACTGCGGCCCTTGTGACGGCTACTCGGTGAGCCCCTTTGGGCGACCACCGCATCC
>NZ_JARHUH010000013.1:0-44577 GCF_029222945.1 Paenirhodobacter sp. CAU 1674
AATCCACGGTGTAAATCCCCCAACCCTCCCCTCTCGGAAAGGGCAAAAGTGGACGACTTTTACGCCGCCCGCGACACCACAACGGCGCCGCTACCGTGGCCGAGTATTGCTCCGCCGTTCACAGGGACGCATCCATGCCGCCATACTTCGCCCGCCATTTGTAAAACGCGGCGGTGCTCATCCCATGCTCACGGCACAGCTCGGCCACCGGCACACCGCCTTCGGCTTGCCGCAGGATAGCGATGATCTGCGCCTCAGTGTATCTGCTTGTCTTCATTCGAAATCTCCTCGTCCATCTTGCCGAGAAAATTCTACTTATGCAGCCCCTTACTTTCGGGGGGGATTACCCCCTCAAACTCGACGGCGAGGCCCGCCGGGCTGAAGGCGTCTCTCGCTTGCCAGTGCCCGGCGAGTTAGTTGACAAAGCTGCGCAGAATGCGGAGCTATCAGCTTCCATCCATTTCTTCTACGATGCCGTGATTGCGATAGGCATCAAGCATCATGCGCGTGTATTCGACCGTGCTTTGGGTCACGGTGCCCAAGCCGGGCCATGCGAACAGCGGATCCGTCCAAGAAACCTCAAGCTCAATCTCGATCCCAAGCAGTGCAGCCAGTTCAATTGCAGAGATCGGCTCCTTTTCTTCAGGCCAGTAGTGATCCTCGAAGGAAACAAGCACGTCGAGATCGTCATCCACCCAGATTTCCGCCAGACTCGCTCCCATGCGCTCACTGGCGTTGGTCGCATCCTCGAAGAGGGCTGCCCGGATCAAATGCGTCACCTGGTCCTTGTTCAGATCAAGTCTTGGCCGTGGATCGACGATAGAGACGATCGGCTCAATCGCTGGCCTTTCGCTGCGGGCCTGGACCGGCACTGGCCTTTGCTCGTTTGGCCCCAGCCAGAAAGCTTCTGGAAAAATGTTGATCGGGGATGCGCCGCAGCCGGGGCAATGCCAATGGTTTCTGGCGATTTGTGGGCCGGTGATTTCTGCGTCGCAGTGCAGGCAGTACCAGAGGCTTGATTCCTCCATCTCCAAGAATGGATGGCGCACTTTTCCCTCTGCATCGGGTTTCGTGGCGCGTCGTGGCCAATCGGAAAATCGTTGCGCCTTCACGCTCTGCATCAAGGCCTTGGCAGTTTGGACTGCCTCAGCTAGCAGCGCTCGATCGTTCATCGGGCTGTTCTGCGCGTGACTAATGTCGATCTCGACACGAGGTGCAGCCAAAGGGTTTTCTGGCAGCACTATTCGCCACCCATCACCTTCCATGCTAACGTCGCCAAGCATTGTTTTCAGCTCATACGAATGCCCCTTCACCTCTCCTCGCGTGATGGATTCGGGCCCCCCGAAGATATGGTCAAAGGTCGTGCCCTCGTGGGTCGTGATCCGTTCCACGAAGGCCTTGATAGTGGCGACTTGTGCTTCGGAGGGAGCCCACTCTCCTTTGGCGCTCCCCGCCAAAGCATTCCAATGGGGAAAGCCCAATCGATTGGCAACGAAGTCGAGTGCCAAGTGCTGCGGCTGAGCCGTCGCCCTCGCATAGCGCTTCGCCAGAGTTTTCAACGTTTTTAGCTTATCGTTCTTTGTCATGATCCATGTCCAAACTGGATCCGACTAGGTGCCCGCTGCTAATCAGACCCGCCATTGGCATGAAGTCTGCTGTTCGAAGTCAGGATCGCTGCAAAGCTTCGCGTGGCGGGCACACCGGCCTGCGAGTTAGGCCATACCCAACCTCCGCCATTTTCGAACGCTGGTCAACACCTATGAATTTCAGGGGCAGGGGCCCAACACCTAATGCGGTAGTTCGCTTGTTCGGATTGTCGCCTGCCACAGGAAGCTTAGTGGCAAAAAAGGAATACTACCGTGGCATTCCACAACGGGATAATTGGTCGGAGCGAGAGGATTCGAACCTCCGACCCCCTGCTCCCGAAGCAGGTGCGCTACCAGGCTGCGCTACGCTCCGACCGTGAGCGCGGAGTTACCGGGTCACCGCGGCTTTTGCAAGGGGTTATCTGAATTTTCCGTCACGCGCCGCATGCTCAGGTTCAAGGTGCGTTGCAACAGTGACGACCGGGGAGAGGTGGCCATCTCTACCCGGCCGCGGGTGCGCAAAACCGGGGTATTTTGCGAGACATCCCCGCGGCTTTCGCGGAACACGATATACATGCCTGAGGCGATCACCAGTGCCGCACCCAGCAGGGTCGGGGCGTCGAGCGTTTCGCCGAACAGCACCCGACCGTAGAACACCGCCCACAGGATCTGCGAATATTGCATGGGCGCGATGATCGCGGCCTCGCCTGCGCGGTAAGCCAGAATCATCAGGAAGGATGCGATCAGGCCAAAGCCCGCAACGACACCCAGCAGGCCTAGGTCGACCAGTTGCAGCGGTTGCCAGACGAAGGGCAGGGCGGCCCCCATTGCCAGGAAATTGCCCAGGAGTGGCGCCAGCAACAGCACCACAGAGCGTTCCTTATGGCCGATCTTGCGCACGGCAATGGCGGCAAAGGCCCCCGTGCCCGCCGAGGCCAGCGCCGCCAGATGTCCCAGCCCCAGAGCGGCCTGTCCGGGGCGTACCACGATCAGAACACCGATCAGCCCCAGCAGCACGGCGGCCCAGCGATGCAGGCCGACCTTCTCGCCCAGAACCGGGATTGCCAGGACCGTGATGAACAGCGGTGTGGCAAACAGGATCGGATAGACCTGCGCCAGCGGCAGGTTGACGAAGGCGAAAAACGCCAGAACCCCGCTGGCGACCGTCGCGGCCGAGCGGGCGATGACCCACCAGGGATGAACCGGGCGCAGGTTGCCCTCGTGGTGGTCGTTCAGAAGGATCAGCGAAATCGCCGGGAAGCTGAGCAACGACGCCATGAAGACGATCTGGATCGGCGAATAGGTATCGCCCAGCCCCTTCACCACGGCGTCGTGCGAGGCATAGATCGCCATTGCCAGCAGCGCATAGAGCGCGCCCTTGATGTTCGAATTCCGATGCGACATGGGCGCCTCCGTTACCGCCAACATATGGGGCGGGGTGGTGGGCCAACAAGCCAAAACAAAACGGCGCGGCAAAGATCCGCGCCGTTTCAACTATTTGCACAAAGCTTACGCCCGAGGGGCGCGCCGCGGGCAGATCACAGGCTCGCGTCGAGCGCCGCGATGATCTTGTCACCCATCTGCGCGGTCGAGACCGGGGTGCCGCCTTCGGGGCCCATCAGATCGGCAGTGCGCACGCCGTCCGACAGCACCTTCTCGATCGCGCTTTCCAGCCGGGTGGCCTCGTCGCCCTGATCGAAGCTGTAGCGCAGCGCCATGGCGAAGCTCAGGATGCAGGCGATCGGGTTGGCCTTGCCCTGACCCGCGATGTCGGGGGCCGAACCGTGCACGGGCTCGTACATCGCTTTCGGGCGACCGTTCTCCATCGGTGCCCCAAGCGAGGCCGAGGGCAGCATGCCCAGCGAGCCGGTCAGCATCGCCGCGCAATCCGACAGGATGTCGCCGAACAGGTTGTCGGTCACGATCACGTCGAACTGCTTGGGCCAGCGCACCAGCTGCATTGCGCCGTTGTCGGCATACATGTGCGACAGTTCGACCTCGGGGTATTCCGCGTCATGGATGCGCTGCACGACCTCGCGCCACAGAATGCCCGATTCCATGACGTTGGCCTTCTCCATCGAGCAGACCTTGTTGTTGCGGCGTTTCGCCAGCTCGAAGGCCGAGCGGGCGACGCGTTCGATTTCGCTTTCGGTATACCGCTGGGTGTTGATGCCCACACGCTCGCCGTTTTCTTCGAAGATCCCGCGCGGTTCTCCGAAATAGACGCCCGAGGTCAGTTCGCGCACGATCATAATGTCGAGACCGGCGACCACATCCTTCTTCAGCGACGAGAAGTCGGCCAGTGCGTCAAAGCACTGCGCGGGGCGCAGGTTGGCGAACAGGTCCATTTCCTTGCGCAGGCGCAGCAGGCCGCGCTCGGGCTTCACGCTGAAATCCAGCACGTCGTATTTCGGCCCGCCCACGGCGCCCAGCAGAACGGCGTCGGCCTCTTGCGCCTTGGCCATCGTTTCATCGGCCAGCGGCACGCCATGCACGTCATAGGCGGCACCGCCCACAAGGTCTTCGCTCACGTCGAACGCCAGCCCGCGCTTGTCGCCAAACCAGGTGATGATCTTCTTCACCTCGGCCATGACTTCGGGGCCGATGCCGTCGCCGGGAAGGATGAGGATAGAGGGGTTGGCCATGCGTTTTCTCCAACGAATATGGGTTGAAAGGGGCCTATCCAATGGGGGCCGCAGGGTCAAGCGTGGCGGCGCTCAGGGCAGGGTAATATCGACCCAGACAAGGTGGTGACGCGATGCGGCGGCGGTGCCCGGGTCCGCAGGCCAGACGACGCCAGCGTCGGCGACCGCCAGATCGCGCGAAGGCAGCACATAATCGACGCGCAGATTGCCGGGCGGATCATCGTAATCGGCGGTATCAAGCGCAGGGTCGCCCTGATGGCCCGGATCGGCGGCGGCGCGCCCGCCCGCGCTGGCGGGGCGTGGGTCTTGCAGCCGCGGATGCGTCAACAGGGCGACCAGCGCTTCCGACCGGCCCTCGCCATCGACCGGGTCCAGATTGGCATTGCCCAGCAGCACGAAGGGCCCCGCTGCCGGATGCCGGGACAGGCGCCCTTCCAGATAGCGCAGCCAGAGCGCTGCTTCGTCATGGTTACGCCGCCCGTTACGGTCTTCGGGCCCGTCGAACACGGGCGGCGTCGCGGCCCAGGTCCACAGATGCAGGCGTTGACCGTCGGGCAGCAGAACCGGCAGATCCCAATGCGCGGTGGTGGACAGGCGCTGCGCCGCCTCGGCCCAAGGCGACAGGTCCGCGCCCGCGATCAACGCATCGGGCAGATCGCGCCACAGCATCGCCGAGAAATCGCGTGCCTCGTCGGCCAGCAGCGGATAGCGCGACAGCACCGCCATGCCGTCTGCGCCGCTGAACCGGCCATAGCCCTGGGCGTCGCGCGGTTCTCCGGTGCGCCCGTTGCCGTCCATGTCTTGCCCGGTCGCCATGCCCGTATTGGGGCGCGATGCGAACAGATAGGGATAGCCCGCGCCTGCCGTTGCGAGCTGCGCCTCGAAAGCCCGCAGGGCGCGGCCCTCATAGTCCCAGTCGAAGCCGGTCAGCAGCAAAATATCGGGATCGGCCTGCGCGATCACCTGAACCGCCGCCGCGATCTGCGCATCCTTGCCCGATTGCAGATCGCGCCACAGCAGGCCGGGGCCCTGGCGGGTCAGTTCTGGATTCCAGGTGGCCATGCGCAGGGTCTCGGCACTGGCAGAGCTTGCGGCGCAGATCAGCGCCGCGATCAGGCCGGTGCGAAGTCGGAGATGTCGCTGTGGCGCCGCTTCTCTTCGATCATGTTGGCAATCCTCCCCATCGCGATCCCGCGCATGAAAAGGCTTGCCGGAAGAAATGCCCATGCCGTCACCGTCCAGATCAACGTGTGCGGCGCTTGCAGCGTCACCGGGGCAAAGCCCAGCGAAATCGCCTTGAGGGCCGCGGGAATAAGGAAGGGCAAAAGGAAGCCCAAAGCAACATTGAACCGCGCATCGCGGCGCAGGCGCGCGACCACATCGGCACCGGCGGTCGGCTCGAACGTCGGCAGGTTGACCCAGACGTTGAAGCTGCCCTGCGCATTGGGCCAGCCGAGCATGCGCATGATCAGGACGAAATACCCCAGCGTGATCAAAGAGATCATATAGGCCAGACCGCCAGCTGTGCGCACCTGCACCACATGCTCGGGGGTTGCCTCGGGTGGCAGCATCAGCACCAAAAGCCGCACCGGACTATAGGGCAAGTCGATCGAGCGCGCCATCGAACCGCCCAGCACCTCGACGAACCGGGTCAGCGTGCTTGGCGCGTCACCCGCCGCCACCACGGTCGACAGCAGGAAGACGGTCAGAAACAGCGAGGCGAAACGAATGCGGTTGAACGGCGGGGCATCGCGAAATTCGACCAGTCCGGGATAGACGGCCATGTATTCAAAGAATGTCAGCGCGCCGACGCACAGGGCGATCAGGGCCACGATCTGTGCGGTATCGGCGCTCAGGCTCGGAAGCATGAGCGACGGGGTCGCGATCAGTGTCACGACCAGAAACGCACGTGCCAACGCTCCGGTAAAGCGTGCAATCACAGCCCCATCCTTCAACTTGGCTGGTTCCGATACGTTGCCGGAGCCTTGTCCCAGTTTATATCCGTCAACTATGACGGCCTGCCTCATTCCTGCCATGATTTTTGCCCATCTGCAGCCGTTCTGGCAATCTTCGGTTAACCTTAGGGATTTCTTTCGGGCGTTTTGTGGAAGGAACTGGTGCGCGATTGCATCAATTTCAGCGCAAAAGTAAGGCCGCCCAGTGGGCGGCCCTAAATGTTGTAGATCAGAGGCTTAGCGCCACTACGGTCTCAGACCCAGGGACGCGACTGCGCGGCCTGTGCCTCGAACGTGTCGATGGCGGCCACTTTCTCCAGCGTCAGGCCGATGTCGTCCAGACCGTTCAGCAGGCAGTGCTTCTTGAACGGATCGACGTCGAACTTGATGACGGTGCCGTCCGAGGTGGTGATCTCTTGCGCTCCCAGATCGACGGTCATGCGCGCGTTGGCGCCTTTCTCGGCATCCTTCATCAGCAGATCGACCTGTTCCTGCGGCAGCACGATCGGCAGCATCCCGTTCTTGAACGAGTTGTTGAAGAAGATATCCGCGAACGAGGTCGAGACGATCGCCTTGATCCCGAAGTCGGCCAGCGCCCAGGGGGCATGCTCGCGCGACGATCCGCAACCGAAGTTGTCACCCGCGATCAGGATCTGGGCGTTGCGGTATTGCGGCTTGTTCAGAACGAAATCCGGGATCTCGTTGCCCTGCCGGTCATAGCGCATCTCGTCGAACAGGTTCACGCCAAGGCCCGACCGCTTGATCGTCTTGAGGAAGACCTTGGGAATGATCATGTCGGTGTCGATGTTGACCAGCGGCATGGGGGCGGCGATGCCCGTCACTTTGGTGAACTTTTCCATTGTCGTTGGCTCCTTACATCATTTCACGGACATCGGTCAGGTGACCGGTGATCGCCGCGGCGGCCGCCATCGCGGGGCTGACCAGGTGGGTGCGGCCCTTATAGCCCTGGCGCCCCTCGAAGTTGCGGTTCGAGGTCGAGGCGCAGCGCTCACCCTCGGACAGCTGGTCGGGGTTCATCGCCAGGCACATCGAGCACCCGGCCAGACGCCATTCGAAGCCGGCGTCGATGAAGATCTGGGCGATGCCTTCTTCCTCGGCCTGCAGGCGGACCAGACCCGACCCGGGCACGACCATCGCGCGCATGCCGTCCTTGATCTTCTTGCCCTTCAGGATTTCCGCCGCGGCGCGCAGGTCTTCGATGCGGCCGTTGGTGCAGGACCCGATGAACACGGTGTCGATCTGGATGTCGGTCAGCTTTTGGCCGGGGGTCAGACCCATGTAGTCGAGCGAGCGACGCGCCGCCTCGACCTTGCCGCCCTTGAAATCCTCGGGCGCGGGGACGACGCCGGAAATCGGCAGCACGTCCTCGGGGCTGGTGCCCCAGGTCACCACGGGCTCGATCTCTTCGCCCTTCAGCGTGACGACCTTGTCGAAATGCGCGCCTTCATCGGTGTAGAGCGTTTTCCACCAGTTCAGCGCGGCCTCGAACTGCGCGCCTTTGGGGGCGTGCGGGCGGCCCTTGACGTATTCAAAGGTTTTCTCGTCCGGCGCGATCAGGCCGGCGCGGGCGCCGCCCTCGATGGCCATGTTGCACACGGTCATGCGGCCTTCCATCGACAGATCGCGGATCGCTTCGCCGCAATATTCGATGACATAGCCGGTGCCGCCCGCGGTGCCGGTCGCGCCGATCACCGCCAGCGTGATGTCCTTGGCGGTGACACCCGGACGCAGCTTGCCGGTGATCTCCACCTTCATGTTCTTGGATTTCTTCTGGATCAGCGTTTGCGTGGCCAGAACGTGCTCGACCTCCGAGGTGCCGATGCCATGGGCCAGCGCGCCGAAGGCGCCATGCGTCGCGGTGTGGCTGTCGCCGCAGACCACGGTCATGCCCGGCAGGGTCCAGCCCTGTTCGGGGCCGACGATATGGACGATGCCCTGACGCACGTCGCTGACGGGGTAGTAGTTGATGCCGAAATCCTTGGCGTTCTTGTCGAGCGCCTCGACCTGAATGCGGCTTTCTTCATTGGCGATCACGCCCGACACGCGGTCCAGCGTGGTCGGCACGTTGTGGTCCGGCACGGCGATGGTCTTTTCGGGGGCGCGCACCTTGCGGCCCGCCATGCGCAGCCCTTCAAAGGCTTGCGGGCTGGTCACTTCGTGAACCAGGTGACGGTCGATATACAGCAGGCTGGTGCCGTCGGCGTCTTCGGACACGACGTGGGCGTCCCAGATTTTATCGTAAAGGGTCTTCGGAGCGGACATGGCTCTCACTTTCCAAGGATGGCTGTTCGGGTGGATGAGCGGTGGTGCGGATGCGCAAAGGCACCCCGCGCGTCACAGTCGCGCAAGGATGGAGCGGCTTTCGCCGTAGAAGCGCTCGCGCAGGCGGGCACGATCATCCATATCGAAAATTCGGCTCATGGCGCGCTAGATAAGCGGTTTGTCCGAGTCTCGCAAGCGCCGCGCGCGTCCTTGGGGTTGACAATCGGCGCGAACTGGCAGACCCGGACGGGAAATCCGCACCCGGTCGTTGAGATTTGACGACTCGGGTGTTACCTTTATTCCATGCCCTGCGCCGGGGCGGATGCGGCGCGTGGACCCCAGGAGGACAATGTCCTGTCTCATTTCTCAGTCGCGGCCGGTGATGCGGGCGCAAAGGTGGCACGCATGACGGCCGATATGACCGCCGGTGCCGAGGTGTCGAGCGACCAGATTCTGGAACGCATCATTGCCTCTCTCGAAGACGACAAAGCCGAGGATATCGTCACCATCGACCTGCGCGGGCGCTCGTCGATTGCCGATTACATGGTGATCTGTTCGGGGCGCAGCTCGCGTCAGGTCGGCGCCATCGCCGAAAAACTGACCGAGCGGCTGAAGGAAAGCTTCGGCCGTCTGTGCAAGATCGAGGGCAAGGATCAGGGCGACTGGGTGCTGATCGACACGGCCGATGTGATCGTGCATGTGTTCCGCCCTGAAGTGCGCGAATTCTATCAGCTTGAAAAGATGTGGATGCCTGCGGGCGGTCCCGTCTGATCCGACATGAAGGTCACGATTGCGGCGGTGGGGCGGTTGCGCAAAAGCCCCGAACTGACCCTGATCGAGGATTATCTGGAACGGTTTGGCAAGGCCGGTCGGGCGTTCGGGCTCGGGCCGGCCTTCGTCGTCGAGGTCGAGGACAAGAAGAACCTCGGCATGGAGGCAGAGGCCGCGCTGCTGGAACGCGCGCTGCCTGCGGGGGCCGTCATGGTCACGCTGGACGAACGCGGGGCGTTGCTGTCCTCGCCTGAATTCGCCGAAAAGCTGGCCGGTTGGCGCGATGGCGGCCGCGACGTGGCCTTCGTGATCGGCGGTGCGGATGGTATCGCGCCCGCCCTGCGCGCGAAGGCGGATTTCTCGATCTCGTTTGGCAAGATGGTCTGGCCGCATATGCTGGTGCGGGTGATGCTGGCCGAACAGATCTATCGCGCGGGGCAGATCCTGGCGGGCACGCCCTATCACCGGGTCTGAGGGGGGCTCAGATCCGGCGCAGGGCGGCTGCGGCCACCAGCGGCCCGGTAGCAACGCCGGTCGGCGACCCACCCGCGGGTTCATCGGTGATCGCCAGCGTCGCATTGGCGACCAGCGCGGTCAGTTCCGCGGGGATCGGCATTGCCGCCTGCCCCTGATGCGGCATCACGCCCAGCGAAATTGGCGCGCCATCGCCCTGAATGAGCCAAAGTTCGAAATCGCGCCCTTCGGCGGGGGCCGCGCCGCCCATCGACACGCGCATCTCGCCCGAGGCCTCGTCATACAGCGCGGCCAGGCGCACGCTGCCATCTTCGGACACCATGTCGGAAATCCACAGCGGGCCAGGCGCGGGCGGCATCGGCTGACCAAGCCACAGCACCGCGGCCAGCATGGCGGTGGCAAGCCCCGAAGCCCCGGCGAACCAGCCCCAGAGTGACGCCTTGCGCGCAGGCATTCCGAACAGCCGCCGCTCCACATCCGCCCAGACCCGGGCGGGCGGCGCGATCGGGCGCACCTCTTCGGCGAGCGGGTCGAAGCGGGCTTCCCAGCGGGCCACTTCGCGGGCGAAATCGGCATCGCGGTGAATGCGGCGCGTCACGTCCTGCCGTGTGGCCAGATCCAGCGTGCCCAGCACATATTCGCCGGCCAGGGCGATGTCGTCTTCGGTCAAGGGGTTGCGCGGGTCGGTCATGGCGACAGGCACTCCCGGAGTTGGAGCAGGCTGCGCCGCAGCCAGCTGCGCATCGTGTTCAGCGGCACGGCGAATCGCTCGGCCAGTTCCTGATAGCTGTCACCCTCGACATAGGCGCGGCGCACGGCTTCGGCACGGGCGGGTTCCAGCGTTTCCAGGCAGGTTTCGATCCGGCGTCCTTCGGAGCGGGTGATCGCCGCGGCCTCGGGGCCCGGCGTCGGGTCTGGCACGGCGTCCGCGGCCTCCAGCCCGACGGCGGCCGTGCGCCGTGCCCGCAGCCGGTCGATCGCGTGGTTGCGCGCGACCGCGTTCATCCAGGCCGTGGGGCTGGCGACGTCGGGAAGATAGCGATCGGCGTTGTTCCAGATCTTCACGAAAACCTCCTGCAGCGCGTCTTCGGCCTCTCGGCGGTCCTTCAGAAGACGCATGCAGATCGCAAAAAGTTTCGGGGACAGCGCGGAATAGAGCGCGGCAAAGGCCGCCCGGTCCTTCAGGGCAATCCGGGCCAGCAGGGCTGCAACCTCTTCCGTCTGGACTGCCATCTGACCTTTCGACGCCTCTTCGCGGGATTTTTCTGGCGCGTATGCAACCTTTTGTGCGGTTGCAACGTCTCTTCCACAGTAACAATGGCAGAGCGAGGCACAGGTGACAACCGAGGGATTGAATATCGCCGTGATCGGCAGCAGGATTTCACGTTCGCGGACGGGGGTTTGCATCCGTGCCCCGCGCCGTCTGACCTGGCCGCTGAAACCGGTGCGCGCCTTGCCCTGCGGCCCGGCGCTGCCCCTGACCCGGAGGTTCGCCCGATGATCCGCCCCCTGCTGGCACCGCTGGTGCTGATCCTGACAGTGGCCTTCGCGCTGTCGCCGCTGGCAAGCAATGGCTTCAACGGCTTTACCCCCGGCCAGTTTCCGGTGGTGCAGGACAGTTGGCCGGTGCAGCCGGTCGGTTGGGCGTTCTCGATCTGGGGGGTGATCTATCTGTGGCTGGCGGCCGGCGCGGTTTATGGGGTCATGCGCGCGCGGCACGATCCGCGCTGGCAAGCGATGCGCGCGCCGCTGGCGGCCAGCCTTCTGATCGGGGTGTTCTGGATCACGGTTGCAAATCTGCAGCCGCTGGCCGCCACCGTGATGATCATCTTCATGGCGGCGGGGGCGATTGCGGCACTTCTGCGCGCCCCCGATGGCATCTGGGCCGCGGGGCCGGTCGGGCTCTATGCCGGGTGGCTGACGGCGGCGACGGGCGTGGCGATAGCGGTCGTGCTGGGGGGCTATGGTGTGCTGTCGGCGCAGGCGGCGGCGCTGGTCCTGTTGGCGTTGATCCTGATCGTGGCGCTTGCGGTGCAATGGCAACGCCCGGGCGCACTCAGCTATGCATTCGGGGTCGGTTGGGCGTTGATGGGGGTGATCGTCGCCAATTTGAGCCCGGCAAATGTTCCCGTGGTCGGGCTTGCGGGCTTTGGCATCTTTGCGCTGGTGGCTTTGGTGGTTTGGAAAAGAAAGGTTTCGTGATGGGTTTGAAAGGCTTGATGATCGCGGCGGTAACGGTGTGGGCGACGCTCGCGGGCGCCCTAAGCGCGCAGGAGGCCGCGCCGGGCTTCATCTTCGAGTCGATCGACGGTGGCACGCTGGACACGGCGGACTGGCGCGGGCGGCCGGTGCTGGTGGTGAACACCGCCTCGATGTGCGGGTTCACGCCGCAACTGGAAGGCTTGCAGGACCTGCACGAAACCCTGGGGCCCAAAGGGTTGGTGGTGCTGGCGGTTCCGTCGAACGATTTCGCGCAGGAATACGACAGCGCCGCCAAGGTCAAGGAATTCTGTGCGCTGACCTATGGCATCACCCTGCCGATGACCGACATCACCCATGTGCGGGGCGCGCAGGCGCATCCGTTCTATCAGTGGCTGCGCGAAACGCAGGGCTTTGTGCCGATGTGGAACTTCAACAAGGTCCTGCTGGATGGCGAAGGTCAGGTGGTGGCGACCTGGGGCGCGCTGACCAAGCCGGAATCGTCTGCGATCCGCGCGGCCGTCGCACCGCTTCTGTCAGGCAGCTGAGATCTGGCGGGCGTTACGATTGCCTTTATGCCGACGGTCATGAAGATCACCGGATTGGAGAGGTAATAGGTGCCCGCATGGGCGCCGGATCATGCCTCAGAAATGCGCTTTCGGCTCGTCCGGTTTTCCGGCCGCGATCGCCAGCACGCCACCCAACAGGCAAAACCCGATCGGAAACATCGTAAAGACGCCGAAGCCGAAGGCGACATAGATCAGGCCTGCGGACAAGATCATCAAGACCCCGCCCCAAAGTGCGCGGACCTTGGCCATGGCGCCCCCGGCAATCGCCAGCAACGGGGCCAGAAAGCTCGCCGTGCGGATCAGTTGCGCATTGTCGACTTGTCCGAAGATCTCGCCGACCTCTGCATGGGTGTTGACCACTTCGGTGTAGCCATAGCTGAAAAACCCGACGAGCATGGCGATCAGCCCGCCAATTATGCCCAACATCAATGCCGCATTGCGCATTTGCCCACTTTCCGCCCCGTGGAGCATCGTTTCCGTCGTGTCCTGTCCCGAGATAGGCCCTGTTCCCCCGATCAATCAAGGGGTGCCGCGGTTGTGTTGCTCAGGTTTCGGATTTCAGCCAGTCGACGAAGGTCTTCGCCGCAGCGCTCATCGGGCCCGGTGGCCAGACGACATAATAGCCCAGGTTTTCGGTGTTCAACTCGTGGATCTTCACCAGCCAGCCGAGTTTCAGATCCTCTTCGATCAGGGCCTCTGTCTCCAGATGCAGACCGATGCCTTCGCGCGCAGCGGACAGGGCCAGTTCTTCGTTCGGGAAATCGGTGAATTTCAGCGCGGCGGGTTTCAGGCCGATGGATTCCAGCAGTTGCATCTGCTCGGGCCAGTCGCCTTCGCGAATCCAGGGCAGCATCGACATTTCGCGCAGCGACAGTTTCGTGCGCCCGCCCAGCAGTTCCGGCGCGGCCACAACGACCTGTGGCGCAGCGGTCAGAAATTCGGAATGCACGCCGCTCCAGCCGCCACTGCCGAACCGGATGCCAAGGCTGGCCCCGACCTCGCGCAGATCGACCGTGCGCGGTTCAGGCAGCAGCGAGAGCGCCACATCGGGGTGTTTCTTCCAGAACCGGGCCAATCGCGGCATTAGCCACTCGGCGGCGAAAGCGGGCGGCAGGGTCACGGTCAGCGGGCGTTCCGTCTTGTGCGCGCGCAGGCCTTCGACCGCGGTCTGGATCATCGTGAAACTGTCGGTCAGCACAGCGGCCAGCCGTTCGCCTTCGGGCGTCAGGTGCAGGCTGCGGCCCTCGCGCCAGACCAGTTCGGTGCCCAGATCCGCCTCCAGCGCGCGGACCTGCTGGGCCACGGCGGCATGCGTCACATTCAGCCCGCGCGCAGCGGCGCTGAACCCGCCTGCGCGGGCGGTCGCCGCAAAGGCCCGCAGCGCCGTCAGGGGCGGCATCTTGCGCCAGTCGATTTCACTCATCTGTTAGTTTTCCTAACATTCACGGTAAAATTCCTGACTCGCAAAATGGCGCGAGTCAACGCAAATAGGAAACAGAACAGTGATGTTGGAGATTGAAAATGTTCCGTATGCTTGGTGATGTGTTGACCCTTGCGATGGGCGGCTATGCCCCGCGCGCACCGAAAAAGGGCGAATACAAGTTCAGCCGCTGATCGCGGCAAGCAAGGTGTGGTGGCGCGCGGTGTAATCCGCGCGGACCTCGGCCGGGGGGCGCAGGCGGATCGTCAGCCCCCGGATCACCCCCGGATCGGGGCGGCCAAACAGCTTATCCGCTTCTTTCGTTGAAAATCCCGCGATCTGCTCGGCCTCCAGCCGGGCCGAGATGATGTCTGCCGCCTTGATTGCTTTCTTGATCGGCGCCGGCAGCGTGGCGGGCAAGCCGAAGCGCAGATGGACGGCGGCCGTCAGGCGGGCGTCCAGTTCGCCATAGCCGGGGCCGATCGTCGCTTTCACCGGGCTGATCATGTCGCCCAGCACATATTCGGGCGCATCGTGCAGCAGCGCGGCCAGTTGCCAGCGCGCACCGATCCCGGGGTTCTGGCGGCTGAAGATCTGTTCGACCAGAATTGAATGCTCGGCCACCGAATAGGGCCAGTCGCCCAGCGTCTGACCGTTCCAGCGCGCGACGAAAGCCAGCCCGTGGGCAATGTCCTCGATCTCTATGTCCATCGGTGTCGGGTCCAGCAGATCCAGCCTGCGCCCCGAAAGCATCCGCTGCCACGCGCGTTTCGTCATCACCCCTCCAGACCGGGTCCGTTCAGCGCCCCAGAGCTAGCCTCTGGGGGCGGGGCTGTAAACCGCAGGGAACCATATCGGCGCGGATTGCGTTGTCTGCTTGAACGCATCCAACGAAGAGGGCTGATCCATGCACCCGAAATCGCTGACCCTTGCTACCTTTGCAACCGCCGCCATGGCTTCTGTGGCCGTTTCGGTGATGGCGGCCACCACCGGGGTTGGCGCCGGTGACAATGCGGCGCCCGCCGCGCAGATGCAAACCGCAAGCGTGGGCGATTTTGCGGCCTATGGGCGCCCGATGGACGATATGGGCGGCGCTCCGCTGTATGGCGATCTGTCGGTTTTCGATACGATCACCGAGATCGGCGAGGCGCAGGCGGTCAACGTGCCCTATTGCGACCATCGCCCCGAATTGCTGACGACCCTGGCGCATGATTTCGGCGAACATCCGGTGACGCAGGCGCCGATGGACGATCACCGCCATGTCGAGCTGTGGGCCTCGGAAGTGATGGGCACCTGGACGGCGGTTTATGTGCGTGCCGACGGTGTGGCTTGCGTGATCAATTCGGGCGTCGACTGGACCCCGACCAGCGACCCCGTCGCAATGCTGGAAACCGTGACCGGTGCGGCCAGCAGCTGATCCCTAGTAGTGGCCACAGCCCCTTTCCGCGCCCCGGATCGCGTCATTGTCCATTAAGAGATGGAATGGTAAGGAGCCCCAACTGAGTATTGGGGAGCCGCATTATGGCCGATTACATCGTCAAGGACATCGCGCTTGCCGCCTATGGGCGCAAAGAACTCGACATTGCCGAAACCGAAATGCCGGGCCTGATGGCGCTGCGCGAGGAATTCGGCGCGGCGCAGCCGCTGAAAGGTGCGCGGATCGCGGGTTCGCTGCATATGACGATCCAGACCGCCGTGCTGATCGAGACGCTCAAGGCGCTGGGCGCGGATGTGCGCTGGGCGTCGTGCAACATCTTCTCGACCCAGGATCATGCGGCGGCGGCGATCGCGGCGGGCGGCACCCCGGTTTTCGCGATCAAGGGCGAAACGCTGGAAGAATACTGGACCTATACCGACAAGATCTTCCAGTTCGAGGAAGGCACCTGCAACATGATCCTCGACGATGGCGGGGATGCGACGCTCTATATCCTGCTGGGCGCGCGGGTCGAGGCGGGCGAAACCGATCTGATCGAAGTGCCGACCTCGGAAGAAGAGGTCTGCCTGTTCAACCAGATCAAGAAGCGTCTGGCGGCCAGCCCGGGCTGGTTCACGGCGCAGCGTGCCGCGATCAAGGGTGTGTCCGAGGAAACCACGACCGGCGTGCATCGCCTGTATGACCTGCACAAGAAGGGCCTGCTGCCCTTCCCGGCGATCAACGTGAACGACAGCGTCACCAAGTCGAAATTCGACAACAAATACGGCTGCAAGGAATCGCTGGTCGACGGCATCCGCCGCGCGACCGATGTGATGATGGCGGGCAAGGTCGCCGTGGTCTGCGGCTATGGCGATGTGGGCAAGGGCTCGGCCGCCAGCTTGCGCGGTGCCGGTGCGCGCGTGAAGGTGACCGAAGTCGATCCGATCTGCGCGCTGCAGGCCGCGATGGACGGGTTCGAGGTTGTCGTGCTGGAAGATGTGGTGGCGGATGCCGACATCTTCATCACCACGACCGGCAACAAGGACGTGATCCGCATCGAGCATATGCGCGAGATGAAGGACATGGCGATCGTCGGCAACATCGGCCATTTCGACAATGAAATTCAGGTCGCCGCGCTGAAGAACCACAAATGGACCAACGTCAAGGATCAGGTGGACATGATCGAGATGCCCTCGGGCGCGCGGATCATCCTGCTGTCCGAAGGCCGGCTTCTGAACCTGGGCAATGCCACCGGTCACCCGAGCTTCGTGATGTCGGCCAGCTTCACCAACCAGGTGCTGGCGCAGATGGAGCTGTGGACCAAGGGCGAGGAGTACCAGCCCGGCGTCTATATCCTGCCCAAGCATCTGGACGAGAAAGTGGCGCGCCTGCATCTGAAGAAGATCGGCGTCAAGCTGACCACGCTGCGCCCGGATCAGGCCGCCTATATCGGCGTGACGGTCGAAGGCCCCTTCAAGCCCGAGCATTACCGCTACTGATCTGTGCTTCGCTTACCACGGCGGCGGGATTTTCCGATCCCGCCGCCGTTTTGCTGTGATCTCCATTTGCAGATCCTTGGTCCCGCGATATCGTCCCGGCAGGTAAAATGCGCCGGGAAAAGGCGAGTGAGGGCAGTAAATGGAAACGTCGAAACGGGACCGCGTGCGCGGTAAATTGCTGGCTATGATGCCCAAAGGGGCGGTCTGCGCCGAGGTCGGTGTGTGGGAGGGCAACTTCTCGGAGCGCATCCTGAACGAATGCGAGCCCACCGCCCTGCACCTGATCGACCCCTGGCTCTATCAGCCGGAATTCGGCAACACCGGCTTCGGGCGCAAGAAGAACGAAGACCTGATGGAAGAGAAATACCTGTCGGTCGTCGAGAAGTTCAAGGATGACAGCCGCGTCACCATTCACCGGGCGATGTCGGATGTGGCGCTGGCCGCGATGCCCGATCACAGCCTCGACTGGATCTATCTGGACGGCAACCATAACGAGCCCTTCATCGGACAGGATCTGGAGATGAGCCTGCGCAAGGTGAAGCTGAACGGCATCATCTCGGGCGATGATTTCAACTGGCAAAGCGAACGCAGCGGGGCGCCGGTCAAGCGCGCGGTCGAGGCGGTCATGGGGCTCTTGGGCGGCCGGGCCGAACTGACGCTGCTGGCCAACCAGTATTTCATCCAGCTCCAGCGCGGCTAAGCCATTTGCCGCTTGCCCCTACGGCAGGGGGGAGGAAGGGCGCAGATTTCCCTTGGTTCTGCGTCGCCTTTCCTCTTACGCTTTGGTCCGACATGGGGCCCGCCCATGCATAAGCAAACCGGACAGGTGGGAGTGAGAAAATGGGTAAACGCGACGATCTGATCGCCAAATACGCGGACGATCTGCAAAACAAATGCGGTATGACGCCGGATATGGACCTGCTGACCAAGGTCACGGTCGGCTGCGGTCCGGCAATCTACAATGCGGATTCCTCGACGGTGGCGGCGGGTCAGCCGGCCGAGCTGGAAACCGTGAAGAACAATTTCCTTATCAAGAAACTCGGGCTTGCCGATGGCCCCGAGCTGATGGATGCGATCGACGCGGTGATCGAGACCTATGGCCGTTCGGAGCGCAACAAATACCGTGCCGTGGTCTATTACATGCTGACCAAGCATTTCGGCAAGGAAGCCGTCTACGGCTAAGCCGATCGGGCATCGGATCGCAACACGCCCGGGGTGGGTTGCCCCGGGCGTCTGCATGTCAGATCAGCGCCTTGATCCCGGCCACATGGGCGGGGCTGGCGGCGCGGGCATCGGCGGCCAGCGTGGCCACGGTGTCGGCCAGCGCCTCGGGGGCGACGATCCGGTCGATCAGCCCCCAGTCGCAGGCCTCTTCGGCCTCGATCTTCTGCCCTGCCATCAGGATTATCTTGCTGCGTGCCGGACCGATCAGCGCGGCCATCCGTTTCGGGTCCGAAGGCTGCGGCAGGAAGCCCAGCTTCATCACCGGGTAGAAGACCTTCGCGCCCGGCACGGCGATGCGCAGATCGCAGGCCAGAACCATGCCCATCGCGCCCCCCGCGAGCGTGCCGTTCAGCGCCGCGATGGTCAGGCAGGGCAGCGCCGCGATCGCGCCCGACAGCCGTTCCCAGACCGGATCGGTGGCAAGCCCGGCGCGCGCCTCGTCCAGATCGGCGCCCGCCGAAAACACCTTGCCCTCGCCGCGCAACACGAACACCCTCGCCTCTTCGCGCGCGGCGCGTTCGGCTATATCGGCAATCTCGCCCAGCATCGCCCGGGTCAGGGAGTTCGCCTTTTCGGGCCGGTCGATCGTTACCGTCCAAAGGCCATCGTCAATATCGAGCCGGATCATCTGCCTCTCCTGTCGCTGTCTGGTCACCCTTTCCTTACCTCCTAGCAAGCCAGCAAGCCCTTGACCATCGTGGCGCACCACGGGATGCTGCGCGCAACGATTTCAAACCGGAAGGGTAGGATGATGACTCGGTTGAAAACCGCAGGGCTGGGTGTGTGTTTTTCGCTTCTGGGAAGCACGGCGCTGTGGGCAGATGTGACTGCCGAACAGGTCTGGGACGCATGGTCGCAGCAATATGCGGCCTATGGCTACGACATGACCACGGCAGGGACCGAGAAATCCGGTGACACGCTGGTGGTCAGCGGGGTGCAGATGAAAAGCGAAACCCCCGAGGCCAGCTTCAACATGCTGATCCCCGAGGTGCGGCTGCGCGAGCTGGGCGACGGTACCGTCGAGGTGAGGGTTTCGCCCGAGATCAAGGCCGAGGCCGACGCGAAATCTGCCGAGGATGCCCAGATGCAGATGGCGATCAATATCCGTCAGGCCAATGCGGTGACCATCGTGTCGGGCACGCCCGAGAACCTGTCCTATGACGTGACCGCGCCCGAGATCGTGGTCGATCTGGATCAGACCGTGCTGGACGGTGAAAAGAATGTTCCGATCAAGCTCTGGCTGTCGATCAGCGGGGTTTCGGGCAAATATCAGGTGCAGGACGTCGCCGGGCAGAAGGTCGACTCCAATGTCGCGATTTCCGGCATCAAGATGACGGCCTCGGGCGCCGATCCCGACGGGAGCGGCACTTTCGCGCTGGATGGGCAGTTGGCCGATCTGAAACTGCAAAGCGCGATGGCGATGCCCGAGGGTGTGACGATGGAGGATATGCCCGCGGCCTTGGCGGCCGGGCTGTCGATGTCGATGAATGCAAGCTATGGCGCGTCGAGCTATTCGGTCGATGCCGAGGCACCCGAAGGCGCGACCAAACTGGCGGGGGCTGCGCAGAAAGGGCGTCTGAACTTTGCGCTCAGCCCCGAGGGCGTGGTTTATCAGGCGGCCAGTAATGGCACGACGATGGAAATGACCTCGCCGCAGTTGCCGATGCCGCTGAGTGCCGCGCTGGATCAGGTGAACGCCGATTTCGCGCTGCCGCTGTCGAAATCCGATGCGGCCCAGCCCTTCACCGGCAAGATCGGTCTGGTCGGGCTGACCGTCTCGGACGAGATCTGGGGCATGTTCGACCCGACCGCGCAGCTGCCGCGTGATCCGGCGACGCTGGTCATCGACCTGACCGGGAAGATGCGTCCGACGATGGATCTGTTCTCGCCCGAAAGCGCCGCGCAGCCGATGCCGCCGGTCGAGGTCGAGACGCTCGACATCAATCGCGTCCAGCTGACGCTGGCCGGTGCCGACCTGACCGGCAAGGGCGCGCTGACCTTCGACAATTCGATGGGCATGCCGATGCCGCTGGGTGCGATCGACCTGAAGCTGGTGGGCGCCAACGGCCTGATGGACAAGCTGGTGACGATGGGGCTGATGCCGCAGGATCAGGCGATGTTCGCGCGCATGATGATGGGGCTTTATGCCGTGCCTGCGGGCGAGGATGAGATGACGTCGAAGATCGAGTTCAAGGAAGGCGGCGAAATCCTCGCCAATGGCCAGCGCATCCAGTAAGGATGCATGAAACACGGGGCCGCCCGGCCAAACCGGGCGGTCTTTTCATTCAGGAGCCTTCATGTCCGACACGCGACTTTCCGATCTGACCGCTGCACTTCTGGCGGCCGCCACCAAGGCGGGTGCGCACGCCGCCGATGCGATTGCGGTAGATGGGCGCGCGGTGTCGATCGACGTGCGGGCGGGCGGGCTGGAACAGGCCGAACGTTCGGAAGGGGTCGAGATCGGGCTGCGTGTGCTGATCGGTGGGCGTCAGGCCTGTGTCTCGGCCTCCGATGTTTCGGCGCGTACCATTGCCGACATGGCCGAACGCGCGGTGGCGATGGCACGCGAGGCGCCCGAAGATCCCTATGCCGGGCTGGCCGACCCTGACCAGATCGCCCGGCACTGGGATAGCGCCGCGCTGGAACTGGAAGATACCAGCCCCGAACCTGCCGCCGCGGCGCTGGAACGTGATGCGCGCGAGGCCGAAGCCGCCGCGCTGGCCGTGGCGGGTGTGACGCAGGTGCAATCGGCATCGGCGTCCTATTCGCGCAGGCGTTTGCATATCGCCGCGACGAACGGGTTTTCGGGCGGATATGGGCGCAGCTCTCGTTCGGTGTCTGCCGTGGCAATCTCGGGCGAGGGCCTGTCGATGGAGCGTGACTGGGCCGCCGAGAGCCGCACCTTTCAGGCCGATCTGCCTGATGCCGCCTCGGTCGGTGCGCAGGCCGGGCAACGCGCGGTCGAACGTGCGCAGCCGCGGCGGCCGAAGACCGGCGCTTATCCGGTGTTGTTCGACGAACGCATCGCGGGCAGCCTGATCGGCCATCTGCTGGCGGCGATCAACGGCAGTGCGATTGCGCGCGGGGCGTCCTGGCTGCGCGACGGGATGGGCACGCAGGTTCTGCCTGCGGGGCTGTCGCTGACAGAAGAGCCGCACCGGCCGCGGATTTCCGGCTCGCGTCCCTTCGATGCCGAAGGCCTGCCGACCGCGCGGCGTGCGATCGTGTCCGAGGGCGTGCTGCAAAGCTGGACGCTCGATCTGGCGACCGCGCGCAAGCTGGGGCTGCAAAGCACCGCCAGCGCGTCGCGCGGGACATCCTCGCCGCCATCGCCCAGCGTGGGCAACGTGACGCTGACGCCGGGCAGTGCCACGCGCGACGATCTGATCGCACAGATGGGCACCGGGCTGCTGATCACGTCCTTCATCGGATCGACGATCAATCCGACCACCGGCGATTATTCTCGCGGTGCCTCGGGGTTCTGGGTCGAGAACGGGCAGATTGCCTATCCGGTCAACGAATGCACCGTGGCGGGCAACCTGCGCGAGATGCTGTTGCGGATCACGCCGGCCAATGACGCGCGCGCCCATCTGAGCCATCTGGTGCCCTCGCTGCTGATCGAGGGGCTGACGCTTGCAGGCCAGTAACCCCGCGACCGATCTGACGCTGCTGACCGATGCCGCGCGGGCCGCAGGGGACATTGCCCTGCGTTACTGGCAGAAATCGCCCGAGGCCTGGGACAAGGGCGCGGGCGCCGGGCCCGTATCGGAGGCGGATCTGGCGGTCAATGACATGCTGGAGGCCGAGTTGCGCGCGGCCAGGCCCGATTATGGCTGGCTGTCCGAAGAAAGCGCGGATAGTGCCGCGCGGCTGGCGGCCGAACGGGTGTTCATCGTCGATCCGATTGATGGCACGCGGGCGTTTCTGGCCAATGAGGGCGGGTTCGCGCATGCCATCGCCGTGGCCGAGGCCGGGCGGATCGTGGCCGGGGTCGTGCATCTGCCCGCGCTGGGGCTGACCTATACCGCCACGTCTGACGGGCCTGCCTTGCTGAACGGGGCGCCGATTGCGCCCTCGACGGTCGCCGCGCTCGAGGGAAGCACGGTGCTGACCTCGAGGCTGTCCGACGATCCGCATCACTGGCTTGGCGGGGCGGTGCCGGGCTACAAACGCAGTTTCCGCTCGTCCCTAGCCTGGCGTCTGTGCCTGGTGGCGGACGGGCAGTTCGACGCGACGATTTCGCTGCGCCCCGCGTGGGAATGGGACATCGCCGCGGCCAGCCTGATTGCCGAACGCGCGGGGGCCCGTGCCACCGACCGGCTGGGGGCCGGGCTGCAGTTCAATGCGCCGACGGCGCAGGCCAACGGTCTGGTCGTGGCCGGGCCCAGCCTGCATTCCGACTATATTGCGCGGCTTGCGCGTTGGCCGGGCACGGGCTGAGGCCAGCCAAAATCCGGGTCGTTCCTTACGATTTCTAAAGACTCTGCGCCTAGCGTTCCCCAGAGCAAGAATTGCGTATCGGGGGCGAATCCCATGGCGACCGTGTGGCGTCTTATCTTTGGTGTCTGTCTGACCATGTCACTTGCTGCGGGTATGGGCCCTGCGCAGGCGGCCACCGCGCGGTTATCGCAGATGTGCGAAAACGCGGCGGTCGAGGCATCGCGCCGTTCAGGTGTGCCGGTCTCGGTGCTCAAGGCGATCTCGCTGACCGAAACGGGGCGCAAGGTGGACGGGGCTTTCAAACCCTGGCCCTGGACCGTCAACATGGAAGGCGCGGGCCATTGGTTCGATACGCTGGACGAGGCGCGCGCCTATGTCTTCAAGGAGTTCAAGCGCGGCGCGCGCAGCTTTGATGTGGGCTGCTTTCAGATCAATTACAAATGGCACAATCAGGGCTTTTCCTCGATCGACGAAATGTTCGACCCGCTTGCGAATGCGCTTTACGCTGCGAAGTTCCTGTCTGACCTTTATGCGGAAAAGGGCTCGTGGAAGGCCGCCGCAGGGGCCTATCATTCGCGCACGCGGGAACATGCCGAACGCTATGCCGCGCGGTTTTCCGATCTGCGCAACCGCTATCTGACCGAAGATGGCATGGCGCATGCGGATCCGGCGCTATCGCCCGCCGGTGTCATCCCCGAGATTCCCGATATCGTGCTGGCCGCCAATGGCCCAGAGGCCGCGCCAAGGCCGCCACGGCAAAACAATTACCCGTTGTTGCAGCGTAAAAGCGACACAAGGCCCCCGCTTGGGGCCGCCCCGGGTGCCAGTCTGTTTGCCATTGCCCTGCGCCGAACCGAGGTCGAATGATGCCGCGTCTCACCCTTGCGACGGTGTTTCAGCCGACGATCCTGTTGTCGCTGGCGCTGATGGCGGTGATCGTAATGATGATCCTGCCGGTGCCTGCCTGGGTGCTGGACGTGGGGCTTGCGACCTCGTTCGCCATTGCGATCCTGATCTTCACCGTCACCCTGTTCATCGAGCGGCCGCTCGATTTTTCCGCATTCCCGACCGTTTTGCTGGCCTCGCTGATGCTGCGGCTGTCGCTCAACGTCTCGTCCACCAAGCTGATTATCGGGCAGGGGCACACGGGCACGGGGGCGGCGGGAGATGTGATCGAGGGGTTCGCCAATTTCATCATGGGCGGTTCGGTTCTGATCGGGCTGGTGGTGTTCGGCGTGATCCTGATTGTGAACTTCATCGTCATCACCAAGGGCGCGGGCCGGATGGCCGAGGTGGGGGCGCGCTTTGCGCTTGACGCGATGCCGGGCAAGCAGCTGGCCATCGACAGCGATATGAACGCGGGCGCCATCGACCACGCCGAGGCGCGTGCGCGGCGCGAAAAGGAGCAGGCCGAGACGACCTTCTTCGGGTCGCTCGACGGGGCGTCGAAATTCGTCAAGGGCGACGCGGTGGCCGGCCTGCTGATCACCATGCTCAATCTGGTGATGGGGCTGATTATCGGCACCATGGTGCATGGCATGCCGGTCGGGCGCGCGCTGGAAACCTATGCGATCCTGACGGTCGGTGACGGTCTGGTCAGCCAGATCCCCGCGGTGATCATCTCGATTGCCTCGGCGATCCTGCTGTCGCGTGGCGGCGCCAAGGGATCGGCCGACCATGATCTGTTCCAGCAGCTGGGCAAATATCCGCCTGCACTGGCGACGGTGGCGGTGCTGATGGCGCTGTTCGCGCTGGTGCCCGGGCTGCCGTTCGTGCCCTTCATCATGGGGGCGCTGGTGCTGGGCGGCTCGGCGCTCTTGTTGTTTCGGGCCGAACAGAAACGGCTGCGGCGGGAGGCGATGAAGATGCCCGCGCCGGTCGAGACGGCGAAGCGCAAGTCGATGGGCGATGTGCTGGATCTTGATGATATACACGTCGAATTCGCGCCTGATCTGGTGGCGATGGCGCTGGACCCGGCAACAGGGCTGGACGCGCGGATTTCCAACATGCGCAACCATGTCGCGGCCAATTACGGGCTGATCCTGCCGGAAATCCGCCTGACCGACGATGGCGCGCTGGAGCCGGGCAGCTATCGCATTCGCATTCAGGGGGTCGAACAGGCCCGCGACCGGCTGCACCCCGAACGGGTTCTGGCGCTGATCGCCGACAATCGCGACATCCTGCCCGATGGTGAGGATGTGCGCGAGCCGGTCTATGGGGCGCCTGCACGCTGGCTGCCGTCGTCGATGCAGGAAGAGGCGGCGCTGTCGGGGTCCACCGTCGTTGGCCCGACCGAGGTTCTGGCGACGCATCTGCTGGAGGTCATCAAACGCAATTTCGGGCGGCTGATGACGCTGCGCGCATTGCGGCGCCTGCTGGAAGAGATCTGCAACCTTTCGGACAGCGGCCGGGCCGATGCGAACCGCCGGATTCTGGATGAACTGGTGCCAGACAAGGTGCCGGTCGATCTGTTGCTGGCGGTGCTGCGGCTGCTGCTGGAAGAACGGGTCTCGATCCGCAATCTGCTGCTGATCGTCGAGGCGATCGCCGAGGTGCGCAATCTGCAATCCCCCGAGGCGATCTGCGAGCATGTGCGCCAGAGGCTGGGCTTTCAGCTGGTCGCCGAATTCCGGCGCGACGATGGCACGCTGCCGCTGATTCAGTTGGCCCCCGAGTGGGAAGAAACCTTCAGCACCTACCAGATCACCGGCGAGCGCGGGCAGACCGATGTCGCCCTGCCGCCCGACCGGTTCAACAAACTGGCCAGCAATGTCGCCGACAAGATCGCCCGGGCAGGCGAGGCCGGGATCTTTCCGGCGATTGTCACCTCGACCCGCAGGCGGCGGTTTCTGAAAACCGTGCTGGGGGCGAAGGGAATATCCGCCCCGGTTTTGAGCTTTGAAGAGATCGGCCTGGATGCGCGGCCTTCGATGGTTGGGGTCGTTCCGGCATGATGCAGGCCCTTGCCGATCTGCTGGATGCGTCCCGTGGCCTGCTGTTCCTGGGCTTTGTGGTGTTCCTGAGGGTCGGGGGCGCAATGGCGGTGCTGCCCGCTTTTGGCGAGCAGATCGTGCCCGCCCGCGTCAGGCTCGGCCTGGCGATCGCCTTTACGGCCATCGTTGCTGCTCCCGTGGCCGCGCAGTTGCAGGCGCTGCAGCTTGACCGGCTGCCGCCGCTGTGGCTGGCGTCCGAGATCGCCGTCGGATTGCTGATCGGGCTGATGCTGCGGCTTTTCGTGATTGCGTTGCAGGTCGCGGGGACGATCGCGGCACAGGCGACATCGTTGTCGCAGCTGTTCGGCGGCACCAGCGGCGAGCCACAACCCGCGATCGGTCATCTGATGGTGATGGGGGGGCTTGCGATCGCGGTGAGCCTTGGGCTGCATGTGCAACTGGCGCGGCTCCTGATTGGCTCTTATCAGGCGCTGCCGCCCAGTCAGTTCCCGGATGCCGAACTGGTGCGCAGTTGGGGGCTGTCCGGGGTAAGCCGGACGTTTGCCCTGGGGTTTTCGATTGCGGCGCCGTTCGTTGTGGCGGGGCTGATCTATAACGTCGCGCTCGGGGCGATCAACCGGGCGATGCCGCAATTGATGGTCGCTTTCGTCGGTGCGCCCGCCCTGACGGCGGGAGGGCTTGTGCTGTTGGCGATCGCGCTGCCGACGGGCTTGTCCGTATGGCACGAAGCTTTTGCGGGCTTTCTGGAAAATCCCTTTGTGGTGACGCCATGAGTGAAGACGACGATAGCGAAAAGGAGTTTGAGCCTAGTCCGCACAAGCTCGAGGAGGCCCGCAGAAAGGGTGATCTGGTCAAATCCGCCGAGATCACGGTTGCGGCAACTTACGGGGGCTTTGTTCTGGCGGCGGTCGGACTGGGCGCTGCCAGCCTGCAAGGGTTCGGTGCTCAGGCCATGGTTCTGCTGGAGCAATCGGACACCCTGTCCGAACAGCTGTTCGGTGGCGGCACGGCAATCGAGGGCCGTATCCTCGCGGGGGTCGCGCTGGCCACGGCACCATGGTTTCTGGTGCCGATGCTGGCCGTTCTGCTGGCGCTATGGGCGCAACGGGCGGTCGTGGTCGCGCCGGAAAAGATTGTGCCCAAGTTCAGCCGGATTAATCCCGTCGCCAATGCGGGGCAGAAATTCGGGCGCACGGGATTGTTCGAGTTTCTGAAAAGCTTTCTGAAGCTTGGTGTGATTTCGATCATTCTGGCAGGTTTCCTGCTTGACCGGATCGACCGGATTCTGGTGACCCAGCGGCTGGAACCGCAGATGGCAGTGGGTGCGCTGCTGCAGATGATCGTCGAATTTCTGTTGCTGATCATCCTGCTGTCCGGGGGATTTGGTGCGGTCGATTATCTGTGGCAGCGGTCGCAATTCCTGCGGCGCAACCGGATGAGCCGCAAAGAGCTGATGGATGAGATGAAGCAATCCGAAGGCGACCCGCATATGAAGGCGCAGCGGCGCCAGAAGGGCATCGAGATCGTGACCAGGCAGATGATCGCGGATGTGGCCAAGGCCGATGTCGTGATCGTCAACCCGACCCATTATGCCGTTGCGCTGCAATGGGCACGCGGCAGCGGGCGCGCGCCGGTCTGTCTGGCCAAGGGCGTGGACGAGGTGGCGGCGCGCATCCGGGCTGTGGCAATGGAAAACGGCGTGCCGCTGCATTCCGATCCACCGACGGCGCGCGCGCTTCATGCGACACTCGAGGTCGGGCAAGAGATCCGGCCCGAACATTACAAACCGGTGGCCGCGGCCATCCGCTTTGCCGAAAAGATGCGCCGCCGTATGCGCGAACGTGGGGGGGCATGATGCAGATCAGGCAATTGGCGCAGCTGCGCGAACTGGCCGAACTGAAGAAAGAGGTGGAACTGTCCCGCCTTTCCCGCGTCGTGGCGGCCAAAACGGCGCTGGACCGGCAAGAGCAAGCCTTGCAACAGGCAGAACAGGCCGCGCGTCACGAGGGGCTTGCCTCGCCCCTTGCCGGGCAGATGGCGGAAACCTTCGCGATCTGGACGCTGCGCCGCAGGGAAGAGGTTGCGCGGGATCTGGCGGCGCTTGCCCCTCTGATCGCGGCACAGCGCGCGATCGCGGCCCAGGCGCTCGGGCGCACGGATGTGTTGCAACAATTGGAGAGCCGCCAGAAACTGGCGGCTCCGGGCCGACGGCCGAAGGGCTGATTACCGGGTGTCCTGGCGCACGATGTCGGACACCAGCACGCCGGTCACGACATTCCCCAGAACCGAGCGAGAGGCCTCCAGCAGGGCTTTGCGCAGGGTCTCCATATTGGCGGTGTCGGTGAATGCGCCCTTGAAGCCGCCCGCGTTCGCATGATCGAACATCACCTGCAGAAGGTTGTCGCGCAGCTTGGGTTCGGCGGCATAGACCTTTTCGGTGGCGCCGACTTTCACCTCCAGGCTGAGCGACAGGATCACCAGCGCCGTCACCTGGCCATTTTCCACGATTGGAATGACAAACTGATTGTTCAGTTTGACGTATTCGGCCGTCGGTTCGCCCTCGGCCGGGGGGTCAGTCTCCTGCGCCGCAGGGGCCGCGCCTTCACCGCAGGGGTTTTCAGCCAGCGCCTCTTCCGGCGGGGGGCGCAGGAAATACCCGGCGCCTCCTCCTGCGGTCAGACCGATCAGGGCCAGCAGAACTGGAATGAGCTTTTTCATCGGGGCCCCCTTCAGAACGGCAGCAGGACGTCGGCGACCTGCTGGCCGATCCGGGGTTGCTGCACATCGGTGATCTGTCCGCGCCCTCCATAGGAAATGCGCGCGCCGGCGATCTTGTCATAGGTGATTTCATTCTGGCGGCTGACGTCTTCGGGGCGGACGTAGCCGGTGACGATCAGTTCGCGCACCTCGAAGTTGACGCGCACCTCCTGGCTGCCCTGAATCCGCAAGACGCCATTGGGCAGGCGGTCAAGGATCGTCGCGGCCACCCGCAGGGTCATCTTTTCCTTGCGCGCGACCGATCCGTTGCCCTGATAGCTGGAACTCGAATTCGTCGCATAGGCGTCGGCCATGCTGGCGCCCTCGGGCAGGTGGCGGTCCAGACGCTGTGGGATGCCCAGCATCGACGGGATGCCCATCGAATCTGCGCCGGTCCGGCTGCGCCCGGTGCTGTTAGAGATTTCGGCTTTCTCGTCGATCTCGATCACGACGGTCAGGATGTCACCGCGCTGCGCGGCCCGCCGGTCGCCCAGAAGCGAGCCGCGCGTGCCCGACCAGAGCGAGGCATCCACCGTGCCTGCCTGACCCGGTAATTGTTCGGGCATCGGGGTGCTGGTCATCGCGAAGAACTCGTTGCCGGTTTCGACGGGGGTGAAGTCGGGCGCCTTGCCGACTTCGCCAAGCCGCTGGCAGGCGAAAAGAGAGGTGCTGAGCAGCAGCAGGATAAGAGCGCGCATGGGGGTGTCTTTCATTGTCTGGACACGAAGGCGGTTCCGTCCGCGGCGATCGTGGCCATCACGGTGGATTTGGAGGCGATGTTCATCACCCTGATCGTGTCGCCGACCGCGGCCCGTTCAAGCGCGCGCCCTTCGGTCTGAATCCGCAGGCCGCTTTGTTGATAGGCAAGGGTAACGGTCTGATTGCGTGAAATGATCGTCGGCGCACCAAGGTCATCAAGATGCAGCGGACGGCCGGGATAGATGGTGACCCGGGTTTCCAGCCCGATGGCATCGTCGGGATGGGACAATGCACCGGGCATCTCTCCATCTTCGACCACCACATCGCTGATGCTGATGACTGTCTGGGCGGGCAGGGTCCGAGCCGCCAGGACGACTTCGGCATGCGCTGCCATCGCGGTGCCAAGCAGTGCCACCAGGGCCGGGATGCAGGCGGTTCGCATCACCGCACCTGCGTTGTCGCACCGAGCATCTGATCTGCGGCGGTGATGACCTTGGCGTTCAGCTCGTATCCCCGCTGGGCTTTGATCAGTTCGGTGATCTCGCGCACGGGATCGACCGAGCTTTCCTCCAGATAGCCCTGCCGCAGAGTGCCCAGCCCGTTTTCGCCCGGGGTCGAGACTTGCGCAGGCCCTGAGGCGCCGGTTTCCAGAAACAGGTTGGAGCCCATCGCCTCGAGCCCCTTTTCATTGGTGAAGCCCGCCAGCGTGAACTGCCCCAAGAGGGTCGGTTGCACGACATTGTCGAAATAGGCATAGACCTCTCCCGCGGCATTGATCGCCAGGGTGCGCGCGTCTGCTGGGATCGTGATGCCCGGCACCACGGAGTAACCATCCGAGGTCACGATCTCGCCATCGGCCGAGCGTTTCAGGCCGCCGTCGCGGGTATAGGCCGAGATACCGGAGGGCAGCGTGACCTCCAGATACCCCAGCCCCTCGATCGCCAGATCCAGATCGCCGCCGGTGGAGGTGAGCGAGCCCTGCGCAAGGGTGACGGTGACCGAGGTCGGCCGCACGCCCAGACCAAGCTGCACCCCGGCGGGCACGACGGTGCCGTCGTTCGCGGTGATCGTGCCGGGGCGGGTCATCTGCTGATAATGCAGATCGGCGAATTCGGCGCGACGGGCGTTGTAGCCGGTGGTGGACATGTTGGCGAGGTTGTTCGAGATGACCTCGACCCGCATTTGCTGGGCGCTCATCCCGGTTGCCGCAATCTGCAATGCACGCATTGGAAAACCTCCTATCGGCCAAGCGTCGAGATGACGCTGCGGATTCGTTCGTCTTCACGGTCCAGGAAGGTCTGACCCATCTCATAGGCGCGCTGGACCTCGATCATCCGCGCGATTTCCGACACCGGTTCCACGTTGGAACCTTCGACGAAGCCCTGCAGCAGGACCGCGCCTTCGGCGGGCACCGTGCCAGCCTCGGCCACGAAGCGGGTGCCACCGGTATGCACCAACCCGTTCGGATCGGCGAGCATATAGACCCCCACCTGTGCGATCGGCCTGCCGCCGGCAGATAGGGTGCCGTCCTGCGCCATCGACACCGGGCCCTGATCGGTTGGCACGAAAATCGGCGTGCCCCCGGCATCCAGCAGACGATGGCCGTCGGGCGTTACCAGCTCCCCCTCGGCCGAGGGGGTGAAACTGCCCGCCCGCGACAGCTGATTGCCTTGCGGGGTTTCGATCATGAAATACCCTTCACCCTCGATCGCGAAATCGAAGGCGCCGCCGGTTTGCGACAACGGGCCCTGGGCGTCGTTGATATTGCGGCCATGGGCGTAGGCCATCGACATCGACGGCGCCTCACCATCAAGCGCCGCGACATGTTCCGAGAAGATCACGCCTTCGCGGCGGAATCCGCTGGTCGAGATGTTCGCGATGTTGTTGGCAACCGTCCGCATCTCCTGCATCAGGCCGGATTGCCGCGACAGCGTGGCGTAGATGGCATTATCCATGGGTTAGCTCCCGGCGATCAGGGGAATGATCCGCGTCGTGAAAAAATCGACGAGGGTTTCGGACATGAAGGACATCGACACCCAGAACACGATCAGCATGGCGCCGACCTTGGGCACGAAGGTGAGCGTCATCTCCTGTACCGAGGTCAGGGCCTGGAACAGGCCGATGGTGATGCCCGCAACAAGCGCCACTGTCAGCATGGGGGCCGCAATCATCACGGCGATCCACAGGCCCTGACGCATGGTGTCGAAGAAGATGACCTCCTGCATCGTCACACCGGCATGCGCAGGATTTCCTGATAGGCCTCGACCACCTTGTCGCGCACGGTGACCGCAGTTTCGATCGCCAGTTGCGATTGCGCCAGCGCCTGCACCAGGGTGTGCGGGTCGGCCCCGCCGAGCATCGCGGCGCGGGCCGTTTCCTCGCCGTTCTGCAGTGCTTCGGCAAAGCTCGACGCGATCGTGCCAAGGGGGGATTGCCCAGGCCCGGCCTCTGTCGCCTGCGGGGCGGTTGCGGTGCGGGCCTGGGCGTAGCTTTGGGTCGCAAACGATGTTTTCATGTCCATTCTGGACCTCCATCAATCAGCGGCGAAGCAGGTCGAGCAGAGCCGACGACATTTGCCGTGTCTGATCGAACATGCGAAGATTCGCCTCGTAGCTGCGCTGCGCTTCGCGCGCGTCAGCGATTTCGACCACCAGATCGACATTCGAGCCGTCGTAGTAGCCGCTCTCATCGGCCAGCGGGTTGCCCGGATCATAGATCCGCGACAGTTCCGTCTGGTCGAGTTCCACCGGGCCAAGCTGCACCGCGCCCGTGCTGCGGCCACCGGCCACGACTTCTTCGAAAGCCGTGGTCTTGCGGTGGTAGCCGGGGGTATCGGCATTGGCGATATTTTCGGAGACATGGCGCAACCGCTCGGACTGAGCCTTCATGCCCGAGGCAGAGAGCGCAAGCGTGCTGGAAAAATCGCTCATGGTCAGCCCCTGCCAATGCTGGTGCGCAGAAGGCCCAGCGAGGTTTTATAGATTGTCAGGGCAAGGTCGTGCTGGCGTTTGATATCCGCCCCTTTCACCATCTCGTCTTCGAGGGACACCGAATTGCCGTTGGGCGAGGTCGCCGAGCTGTCGGTCTGCGTGGTCACGCGGGCCTCGAAACCCCCGGTCGCGCCGATATGGCCCGCGCGGCTGGTGCGCAGCGGGGTGTGGGCTTCTGTCTGATAGGTGTCGGCAAAAGAAGTGACGTCCTTGGCCTTGTAGCCAGGGGTATCGGCATTCGCGATATTTTGCGTCACGGCAGACTGTCGGAGCGCGGCATGGCGGGCCATGGACTGCGCGATTTGCATGATTTCGAGTTTTTCGAACATCGGGGTTTCTCCTCCGAGCTATCAACCAAGGCTTAAGAGAGATTCGTTTAGAAATCGTTTCGAGGAACACAGGAGGCCAGAATGGCATTCGCGGAATTCGATCTGTTGCGGGCGGAAATCTCGGATCTGGGGCTGGCGCGCCCGGTCGGAAGGGTGGCCGAAGTGGGGCGGGGCACGATCGAGGTGTCGGGTCTGTCGGTATGTGCAAGTCTTGGGGATCGCGCGAAAATTCGCTGCCAGTCAGGGCGCGAGATCGGCGCCGAGGTGTTGTCTCTGCGCCAGGATATGGTCACGCTCCTGGCCGATGGTGCGGTCGAGGGAATCGCCATTCGCGATCAGGTGGAACTGCTGGGCCAGGCCCGAATCGCCCCGCATGACAGTTGGGTCGGGCGGATCGTCGATGCCTTCGGTCGGCCGCTGGATGGCCGCCCGCTGCTGCGAGGCGCGCAGGAGCGTGACCTGCGCGCGCCGCCGCCCGCCGCGGCGCAACGGCAGCGGCTGGGCGCGCGTATCGAGACCGGGACGGCGGTGTTCAACACCTTGCTGCCGCTGGTCCGGGGGCAGCGGATCGGCTTGTTTGCAGGCTCTGGTGTCGGAAAATCCTCGCTGCTGGCGAAATTCGCGCGCGGGGTCAGCGCGGATGTCGTGGTGATCGCGCTGATCGGGGAACGCGGGCGCGAGCTGCGCGAATTCGTGGAAAAGGTGCTGGGGCCCGAGGGGATGGCGCGCTCGGTAATCGTGGCGGCGACATCGGATCAATCGCCGCTGGTGCGGCGACGCTGCGCCTGGGCGGCGATGAGCGTGGCGGAACATTTCCGCGATCAGGGCAAGCATGTGCTGTTTCTGGCCGATAGCGTGACGCGTTTTGCCGAGGCACATCGCGAGGTCGCGCTGGCGGGGGGCGAACCGCCGAGCTTGCGGGGCTTCCCGCCCTCGACCTCGCATCAGATCATGTCGCTTGCCGAGCGGGCCGGGCCGGGGCTGGAGGGCAGCGGCGATATAACGGCGGTGTTTTCGGTGCTGGTGGCGGGGTCCGACATGGAGGAGCCGATCGCCGATATTCTGCGCGGTGTGCTGGATGGGCATGTCGTGCTGGATCGGCGGATTGCCGAACGTGGCCGGTTTCCGGCGGTCGATTTGTTGCGCTCGGTCTCGCGTTCGTTGCCTGATGCGGCCAGCGCGGCCGAGAATACGCTGATCGCCACGGCGCGGCGGCTGCTGGGTGCCTATGACCGGGCCGAGATGATGATTCAGGCAGGGCTTTATGCAGCAGGCTCTGACCCGACGATTGACGCAGCGATCAGGGTCTGGCCCGGGCTTGATGAGTTTCTGGCACAGGATGAACCGGAAAATACGCAGGCAAGTTTTGCGCGGATGGCTCAGGTGCTTGCGGTTGGCGGTTAACGGGTTGCCCTTGGCGCCCATCGCGATATCTGTGGGGAAAGGGGGCCCCATGCGCGAAAGTGATAAAATTGAAGCGGCCGTCAGCCGGGCCGAACGGACCGGGCTGGGGCACGTTCCCGATCCGGCCGATCCGCGGGCGTTCCGGTCTGCGCTGGCGCGGTTTGCGACCGGGGTGACGGTGGTCACCGCCCCCGATGCCGACAGCGGCGCGCCGCTGGGCATTACCGTGAACAGTTTTGCGTCGGTCTCGCTCGACCCGGCGCTGGTGCTGTGGTCGGCCGCGCGATCGTCGTTGCGGCACCGGCATTTTTCGGCCGCCCCGGCCTTTGCGATCCATGTCCTGCGTTTCGATCAGGCCGATCTGGCGGATCGGTTCACCCGCAATGGTGCCGGGTTCGACGGGCTGAGCCATACGCTGAACGTCGCACAGGTGCCGCTGCTGGAGGGCACGCTGGCGCGGTTCGAATGCCAGACCGAGGCCACCCACGAAGGCGGCGATCACACCATCATCATTGGCCGGGTCACCCGCTTTTCCACCGCGACCGAGGGCGAACCGCTGGTCTTCGCGCATGGCCAATACGGTCGTTTCCTGCCCGGGCGTTAATCGAGCCGGGCAATCCGGTCTGCCAGCAGGGCGACGGCCTGCGACTGCGCCTGCGCGATGGCCGCCGGGTTTGCCGCCTTGCCGTCCGGCGTGGCAATCGGCACGGCCAGATCGAAGCGGCGCACCAGATCACGCCCGCCCGCCATGCCGGCCGGTGTGACGTAATAAACCCCGGTCAGCTGCACCACGCCGTCCGCGCGTGCCAGGAACTGTTCGACACGCACCTCGATCCGGCGGCTGGGTTCATCGGCCAAGGGCCAGGGTTCGGCGATTACCGTGGCGCCCGACAGGGCCGAGATTTGCCGCGCCAGTGCCAGCGTGACCGCACGCGGCGGGTCATCGGCCCAGACGTTGTCGGGGGTCGAGCGCAGCGCGCCATCGGGCGTCTGCCAGGCGATTTCCTGCCCCGAGGCATATTGCGGCAAGGACACCTCGCGCAGTTCGGCCCGGCCCAGCCGGTCGGGCAGGGTTTTCGTCGCGGGCGCCGGGTCGATCATGTAGCGCCCGGTGGCTTCGGGGTCCGAACAGGCGGCCAGCGCGGTCAGCGCGCCAATCAGGATCAGGGGGCGGAGCTGGATCATGGCTCTCTCCGGTCAGCGGCCCAGAATGAAGGCGCGCGGGTTGCGTTCGATCATGCGTGCCAGCGACCCGAAGGCCGCAGTGGCCCGGCGCAACTCGCGCATGGAATTCAGGACTTCGGCATTGAAGGCCGAGCGGTCGCCATAAGAGGCCACCAGCCCTTCGGCGGTGGTGACCAGTTCTTCAAGCTTGCGCGTCAGCGCGGGCAACCGATCGGAGGCGCCGGCAATGGCCGTGGCCGCATCCTGCGCCGCGACCAGTGTGCCATTCAGCTTTTCGGCGGCTCCGCCTGCGCGCAATTCGTCCAGCAGCGCGGCGGTCTGCTCCAGCGTATCCGACAGCGCCCGGGGCAGCCGCTCGGCATCTTCCGAGCCCAGCATGCCGCGCACATCGCCCAGAATTCCGTCGATCTTGGCGCCGATCTCGCCCAGCGGCATTTCGGCCACGGCCTGTGCCGCCTCGTCGGTGGATTTCAGCGTGTCGCCCAGCCCTTCAATTTCATACAGAACACTTGATGCGGCCTCGGTCACGCCGTCGATTGCGGCGATGGTCTTGTCTGCGGCCCCTCCGGCATTGAGCCCGTCCACCAGCGTGCGCAGCTCGGCCAGCAAGCCGTTCAGCTCGCCGGGCACGGCGCGCGTGTCCTCGCTTTCGGCGACGGCCGAAATGCCGTCCAGGGTGCGGATCGCCGAATTCATCAGCTGCTCGATCGGCAGCGCGTCGATCCGCTTGAAGATCCCCTCGGCCGAGGCGGCCAGGTCATTGGTCGCGGCAGGCGCCGTGGGCAGGATCGGATAGGGCTCGGCGGTCAGGTTCATTACCTGCGCAGGCACATCGGGCACATCCGTCAGTTCGACGATCAATGTCGAACCCAGCAGGCCGACCCCCGCAATCCTTGCACGCAGCCCGTTCTCGACTTCGCCCGCCAGGAATTCGGTGACGACCTCATTGTCGGTGTCACGCGCCAGGCCAAGCCGTTCGGGCGACAGCGCGATGATGACCTGTTGTTGGGCGTAGCGCGTGCCCAGAGAATCGGTCTGCACCTTGATCGACAGATCGGTCACCTCGCCCGCCTCGACCCCGCGGAACTGCACCTTGGCCCCGCGCTCCAGCCCCTTGATCGCGTCGTCGAACAGCAGGGTGAAGCGCGGCGGGTCGATCAGATCATTACCGAAGATCGACGCCTTGGCGGCATCGGCACTGGGATAGAGCCGGTAGGGAAAGCCGTTCTGCACAAAGGTGCCGCCGGTCGAAAGCGTATCGAATTCGATCCCGCCCTGCACCAGCGAGGCCAGCGAACGCATGTTCAGCGTGACCCCGGTCGCATCCAGCGATACCGAAATGCCCGAGGTATCCCAGAAACGGGTCGTGGTGGTCAGGCGGCGGTCATGCGGCGCCTCGATAAACGCATCGACGGTGACGCCGGCGTCGCTGTCGTTCAGCCGCAGGTTCTGGATCCGGCCCACAGTGACACCGCGAAACAGAATCGGTGCGCCTTCGGCCAGGCCGCCCGCATCTTCGGCGCGCAGCTCGACCCAAGTGCCCTTGCTTGGATCGGGGGCGACGGGCGGCTTGTCGAGGCCCTGGAAGGTTCGCGCTTCGCCCTTCTGTTCGGCATCCCAATACCCTTCGATGAAGGTGCCCGACAGCACCGTGTCGAGCCGCGAGATCCCCTGCGCCGAAACCTGCGGGCGCACCAGCCAGAAGTTCGCCTCGGAATCGATATAGGGTGCGACGTGCTTGTCCACCCGCACGCCGATCCGCACCGAGGTCAGGTCTGGGCTGAAGCCCACTGTCTCGACCGTGCCGACATCGACTTCGCGAAATTTCAGCGGGGTCTCGCCCGGGCGGATGCCGGTTGCATCGGCGAAGTCGATCTCGATCAGAACGCCGCGGTCCGAATAGGCTTTCCAGGCCACACCCAGCGTAAGCGCCAGTGCCAGCAGCGGGACCAGCCAGATCACCGACAGCTGGGTCCAGATCGGGTTGGGCGCAGGAGAGGCCCTGAGTTCGGCGGGGTGCAGATCGTCGGTCATGGGTCTTTCGCTTGTGCGGGGCCCCGCCAGATCAGCCGGGGATCAAAACTTTGGGCCGAGAGCATGGTGAATGCAACCGAGAGCGCGAAGGACGCCGCCGCCGGGCCCGGATGGATCGAGGCAACCGCCCCCAATTGCACCAGTGCCGACAGAATTGCCACAACGAATACGTCGATCATCGACCAGCGGCCGATGAATTCGACCACTTCATACAGATGCAGATGCGGGTGAGAGCCCGCGCGGCGTTCATGCCCGACAGACAATGCCAGATAGGCGATGGCGAAGAACTTGGCGATCGGGATGATGATAGAGGCCAGAAACACCACGCCCGCCACCAGATAGTTGTGATGCGCGACCAGTTCGACCACACCGCCCAGAATGGTGTTTTGCTGGCTGGAACCCAGCGTGGCGGTGCGCAGCATCGGATAAAGGTTGGCGGGGATATAAAAGATCAGCCCGGCCAGCCACCAGGCCCAGACCCGCTGCAATCCCGCCGTGCTGACCGGGTGCAGCCTTGCGCCGCAGCGTCCGCAGGTCAGGGTGCCCTCGGGCCAGACCCGGCCACAGCGGGTGCAGCCCGTCAGTCCCGCGTCGCGTGCGGTCAACACGGTCTCGGGGGCGCTCAGGATTGTTCGATCGCGCGCCATATCGTCCATTTGCTCATGAAGGCGTTTTTCAGCGCGGTCACGATGATCAGGGCGCAGAAGGCCCAGAAGGCGGGCCCCAGCGATACGCTGGCCAGGCCAGCGACCTTCACCAGGGCTACGGCCGTGCCGATGATGAAGATCTCGGCCATCGACCAGGGCTGCAACTCTTCGGCCAGACGAAAGGCGCGCGCGGCATGGCGCCAGGCCGGGCGCCCGTTCGCCAGGGGCCAGAGGGTATAGATCAGCGCCGCAAAGCGCAGTGTCGGCATCGCGACGATCACCAGCAGGACGGCCAGCGACAGGGGGGCCAGAATCCCTTCGGAAAAGGCCATCGCGGCTTCGAAAACCGAACTGGCATGCGACAGCCCCTTGGCCGAGATCGTCAGGAAGGGAAAGAAGACCGCCCCGACCATCAGGATCATCGCCGTGAAGGCCAGCGCGATCACATGCAGAAACGACCGCGTGCGTGGCGTCACAAGCAAGGTGCCGCAACGCACGCAGGCGGCGCGCTCGGTCTCGCCCAGAACCGTTGCATGATGCAGGGCATCGCAGCAGGGGCAGGCAATCAACTGGTCAAGGGGCACGGGCGGAACTGGCATGCGGGTAACATAATGCTGCCCCGAGGTTCTGTAAAGGCCGGCGATAAATGCAGCGTATTTTACCCTTTAAGCGCACATTAATGCCGCAGTGCTAGATCTGGTTTCGGGTGAAGATGAGGTGGTGGAATGGGCGCGCGCGACAACGCGGCTCCAGTCATCATCAAGCGCAAGAAGGTTGTCGGTGGCGACGGGCACCATGGCGGGGCATGGAAAGTGGCCTATGCCGATTTCGTGACCGCCATGATGGCCTTCTTCCTGCTGATGTGGCTGTTGAACGCAACGACAGAGAAACAACGCAAGGGGATTGCGGATTATTTCAATCCGACGATTCCGATCAACCGGATCTCCGGGGGGGGCGAAGGGGCCTTCGGGGGGGATTCCGTCTTCTCCGAAGATCAGATTGCGCAGACCGGGACCGGCGCCGCCGGTCACAAACCGACCGAGGAGCGGCAGGCCAAGGGGCAGAGCGGCACCGATACATCCAAGGACAAGGAAACGGCCCAGTTCGAAAAGATGGCGCGTGATATCGAGAAATCCCTGACCGGAACCGGCGGTGAGTCGATGGTCAGTCAGCAACTGGCGCGCCATGTCGTGACGCGGGTGACCGACGAAGGCCTTATCGTCGAGTTTTTCGATCTTGATGACGAGCCTTTGTTTCTGGATGACGGGATCGAACCGGCGCCGGTCACGCGCGCAATTGCGGCCATGCTGGTGCGGGTTTTTGGCCTTGTTCAGAACGGGATAGCCCTGAACGGGCATACGCGCTCCTACCCGGAAATGCTGCGCGAAAATCCGGTTTGGGACTTGTCGATGCAGCGGGCGCAAGCGATGCGGGTTCTGCTTGAGCAAGAGGGTTTGCCGCGGGAGCGGATTCAGCGCGTCACCGGATTCGCCGACCGCAAGCCGGCGGCGCAGGCAACGATGTCGGTGCGCAACAATCGTCTGGAAATGATCTTGTTGCGCAGTCAGCTATGACGGGATTGCCGAGTAATCCTGCGCATTTTATCTGTTAGGAGGATCTTAAGGGCCCGTGCTGCAATCTGACCTCTGAACAAGGGACGCAGCAGCAGAAAGGCGCTTTCATGTCCATTTCCTCTTCGCTCAATGCGGGGGTCGCCGGTCTTGCGGCAAATGCCACCCGCCTCGCGACGATTTCCGACAATATCGCGAACTCGGGGACCTATGGCTACAAAAGGGCCACCGCCGATTTCGAAAGCATGGTGATCAGCAGCGCCAGCAATGCAGGCGTGTATTCCGCCGGGGGGGTGCGGGCCTCTACCGCCCGCCTGATCGACGAACGCGGGTCTCTCGTGTCGACGACGAATGCGATGGATATCGCCGTGTCGGGGCGTGGTTTCCTGCCGGTGATTCCCAGCGTTGCACTCGACAATGTCAGTGGCGATCAGCCTTTGATGATGACCACGACGGGCTCGTTCCACACCGACAGCGAAGGTGTGCTGCGCACGGATTCCGGCTTGGTTCTGCTGGGGTGGCCCGCCAATGCGGATGGCACCATTCCGACCTTGCCGCGCGACACGATGGCCGGGCTGGAGCCGGTGGTCATCAACGCCAACCAGACGGCTGGCGACCCGACGACGGTGATGAACCTCGGCGTGAACCTGCCCGCCGTCGCGACGGATGCGAGCGCGAGTGGCGAGGCATTGCCGCTGTCGGTCGAGTATTTCGGCAATCTCGGCACCTCCGAGACACTCGACATCACCTTCACGCCGACGGTTCCCGCGACGGGCTCGTCCAACACCTGGACCATGGTGATCCGCGATTCTGCCACGCTGGACGATACGCTGACGGCCGCCGATGAAAGTATCATCGGCGAATATACCCTGACCTTCGACGACAGCCGGGGCGCCGGGGGGACGCTGTCCTCGGTCACGCTGGTTTCCGGCGGCGCCTATGACGCGGCTACCGGCACCCTGGACCTGACGGTCGCGGGCGGTCCGATGACGATGACGATCGGCAAGATCGGCGACACCAACGGGCTGACCCAGCTGTCCGACAGTTTCGCGCCAACGTCGATCACCAAGGATGGCTCGCCGGTCGGTAATCTGACCGGGGTCGAGATTGACGAGGACGGCTATATCAAGGCGACCTATGACACCGGCTTCATTCGCACGGTCTATCAGATCCCCCTGGTTGATGTGCCAAACCCGAATGGGCTGACGACGCTCGACAATCAGACCTTCCAGGTGTCATCGACCTCCGGTTCGTTCTTCCTGTGGGATGCTGGTGACGGCCCAACCGGCTCGGTCGAAGGCTATGCCCGCGAGGGTTCTGCGGTCGATGTCGCACAAGAGTTGACCAATCTGATCCAGACGCAGCGCGCCTATTCCTCGAATGCGAAGGTCATCCAGACCGTGGACGAAATGCTGCAAGAGACGACCAACATCAAACGCTGACCCCTGCCGGGCCTGCGCGGAGGATGACCGATGACGATTTCCAGTTCACTTGCCAATGCCTTGTCGGGTCTGACCGCCGCGGCCCGGATGGCCGACGTGGTTGCCTCGAATACCGCAAATGCAATGACAGAGGGCTACGCCCGCCGGGAGTTGTCTCTCGTGGCCAAATCCCTTGGGGGCGAAGGTGCGGGGGTCAAGGTCGTCGGGGTTTCACGCATCGTCAATGCGGTCGTCCTGCAAGACCGGCGGCTTGCGGATGCGGCCGCCGGAAATTCCACGATCCGGGCGGATTTCTATAACCGTATCGAGACGCTGATGGGCGATCCGGAAAGCTCCGGCTCGCTGTCGGCCCGGTTGGCGGATTTCGATTCAGCTCTGATTGAAGCGTCGAGTCTGCCGGAAAGCGATGCACGCCTGGCCGCTGTCGTTTCCGCGGCTGCGAGCGTGGCAGATCATCTGAATATGCTGTCGGATGACATTGCGCAGATCCGAATGCAAGCCGACGACTCGATTGAAAAACAGGTCGACGTCCTGAATGCGTCCCTCAAGCAGGTGGATGAGTTGAACGCGGAAATCCTGGCCGAGCGAAGCGCCGGACATGATGCAACTGCCCTGATGGATCAGCGACAGTCGCTGGTTGACAAGATTTCGGAGATTGTCCCGGTCCGCCAGGTTGATCGTGATCGCGATCAGATTGCACTCTACACCACTGGCGGCGCGATCTTGTTGGAGGGGAATCCGGTCGAGATCGGGTTTTCGCCGGTGGGTGTGATCACGGCGGACATGACACAGGCTTCCGGCGCCCTGTCCGGCCTGACGCTGAATGGCAAACCGGTTTCCAGCGCGGACAGCGTGGTTCTGGGGGGCGGGACGCTTGGCGCACTGTTTGCCGTGCGTGACGAACTCGCGCCACGGGTGCAAAGCGAACTGGATGCCTTCGCGCGCGATCTGATCGCGCGTTTCGCAGATCCTGCCGTCGACCCGACGCTCAACAGTGGCGATGCGGGTTTGTTTACGGATGGCGGTGCGGCGTTTGATCCACTTGATGAGGTCGGCGTTGCCGGTCGTATTTCTCTCAATGCCTTGGTCGACCCGTCTGCCGGCGGGGACCTGTGGCATCTGCGCGACGGTCTCGGGGCCGTCGCGGCCGGTCCGGTTGGCAACTCGACGCTTCTTAACGCTCTGAACGATGCGATGACTGAAAATCGCGCACCGCTATCGGGGTCTTTCAGCGGCAGCCAAAGGTCGTCATCCGGGTTTGCCGCCGAAATGCTGTCGTCGATTTCCAGTACGCGGCAGTCTGCCGAATCGACGGAAAGTTACCACTCTGCCCGACAGGAAACCCTGACCCAGATGAGCCTTGCAGATGGTGTCGACACGGATTTCGAGCTTGAGATGCTGTTGCGCGTAGAGCAGGCCTATGCCGCCAACGCCAAGGTCATCAAGGCGATTGACGAACTCATTCAGCAGATATTGGGGTTGTAAGATGAATTATGTTTCCGTCGGAGACATGGCCCAAGCCTATCAGATGCGGCGCCACAATGTTCAGCTCAAGACGACCATGACGCAGCTGACCGAAGAGGTCGTGACAGGTGTCAAAAGCGATCTCGGCCGTGCGGTCGGGGGGGACTTCACCGCGCTGGCCGCAATTGATCGTTCGCTGAACACGCTTGACGCCTATAGTCGCGTCACGACCGAGGCGCAGCTTTTCGCGGGCACGATGCAGACGGCCCTTGATGTCATTCAGACGCTTGCGACAGAAATCGGCCCAAGTCTGATTTCTGCTGCAACGAACTCCAGCCCTACCCTTGTGGCGACCACGACGAGTGATGCGGTCCAGAGGTTTGAAGCCGCGATATCTGCGCTGAACACGAATGTCGCGGGGCGATACATCTTTTCCGGGAACGCTGTCGATACCAAGCCGCTGGCTTCAGCGGATGAAATTCTTGCGGCGCTTGGCACTGTGATCGCGTCAGAAGTGACCGCGGCAGGCATGGTTTCCGCCGTAGAAGCCTGGTTTTCCGCGCCTTCCGGATCGGGTGGCTTTGGGGATCTGGCCTATCTGGGCAGCACGGTACCGCCTGGGCCGATGAGGGTTGCCGAAGGTGAGGCTGTAGAGCTGAACGTGACCGCAGAAAATGCGACGATCCGCGATGCGCTTATGGGCTTTGCCCTGGCGGCCCTTGTGTCCGCAGAAATGGTCCCGGCTGGAAACGATGTGCGCTCTGAACTGACCGAAGCCGCTGGCGAACGGCTTGTTGCGGCGGACAGCAATCTGACGGTTCTGCGGGCAAAAATAGGGGCCGCCGAAGGCCGGATCGCTGATGCGGAGGTGGAGAACAGAAATCAGTCAGCAAGCCTCAGTCTGGTTCGCAGCGCGTTGATTTCGGCTGATCCCTATGACACGGCGACGGCGCTCGAGGCCGTGAATACCCAGATCGAGACGCTTTATACGTTGACCTCCCGGCTCTCGGCCCTGACGCTTGCGGACTATCTGTGATGAAAATTCTTCTGACGGTCGCCTTGATATGCTTTGCCATGGCCGCAAGTGCGGCGCCGATCCGCATTAAGGATCTGGTCGAATTCGATGGGGTGCGGGGTAATGATCTTGTCGGCTATGGGTTGGTTGTCGGCTTGAACGGGACGGGCGACGGTCTTCGCAACGCACCTTTTACCGAAGAGATTATGTCCAATATTCTGGAAAGGCTCGGGGTGAATGTCACCGGAGAGCAGTTCCGGCCCAAGAATGTGGCGGCCGTCCTGGTAACGGCCTCGCTCCCGGCATTCGCACGGGCTGGCAGTCAGCTTGACGTGACAGTTTCGGCGATCGGCGATGCCAAGAGCCTGCTCGGGGGCACATTGGTAATGACACCTCTGAACGCCGCAGACGGAGAGATTTATGCTGTCGCGCAAGGGGCGATTATTGCAGGGGGGGCTTCTGTTGAAGGCGTTGGCGCATCGGTTGTGCAAGGTGTTCCGACTTCGGGAGGTATCCCTTCGGGCGCCCGAGTGGAACGAGAAATATCCTTCGATTTCAATGGCCTGCAAACCATACGCTTGGCTCTGCGCACGCCTGATTTTACGACCGCCGGGCGCATCGAGCAAGCCGTCAACCGCGAGTTTGGCAAGCGCGTCGCGACGATGAACGACGCCGGGACGATCTCGTTGAACGTGATATCGGCAGGGATGCGGTCAGCCGCGCACATGATCGGGCGGATCGAAAATCTCAGCATCGAGCCCGAACAGCGGGCACGGGTCGTTGTGGATCAGCGATCTGGCACGATCGTGATGGGCCAGGATGTCCGGATTTCGCGTGTTGCCGTGAGCCAGGGTAACCTTACCCTTCGGGTCGAAGAGGCGCCCATCGCTGTGCAACCCAACCCATTTTCGCAAGGTGAAACGGTCGTTGTTCCTCGGACAACTGCAACAATCGAAGAAAATGCAGGCATTTACATGGCGGAGGTGGCCGATAACAGTTCGCTGTCAGATGTGGTTGCGGGCCTGAATGCTTTGGGAGTGAACCCGCGGGATATGATCGACATTTTGAAAAGCGTCCACGCCGCGGGTGCATTGCATGCAGAATTCGTCGTGAATTGATGGCGGACCAATCCGGGGTATGACGGATTTCGTCATACCACATTCTGTCCGCCATGCCCGCCCGTGGGGGGCATGGCACCATGGGGGGGAGGGTGCGCTGGTTCTGTAACCATCCGGTCTGTCGCTGTCTGGTTTACGGCTGGGCGTTTATTAGCATTCCTCTGGCGCGCGCGATGCTTTTGTGCCGATGCTGGCTGCGCTGGTTGCGGGGCGGGCTTCGGGGGTGGGTCTGGCGCAGATGGTCGCCGATTTGCCCGCCCGGTTTACGGCCTCGGACCGCCTGACGGAAATCCCGCCCGGGAGAAGTGCGGATTTCCTGGCGCAGCTCGGTGGCAATATGGCGCACTGCGTGGATTTTCTGGCGCAGCTCGGCACCGTGGCGGCCTGTGATCGCACGGATGGGCTGCGGATGACGCTGACGAATGGGCGGATCGTTCATCTGCGCGCGTCGGGCAATGCACCGGAGTTCCGCGTCTATACCGAGGCCGA